>NZ_JBIUAT010000003.1:0-205664 GCF_044547685.1 Acinetobacter sp. NPDC052428 | reverse complement strand
ACCTCTATCGGAATGATGAATCACATTCTTTGGCATGCCTCGATCGTGCAATGCTTGCTCCAATGCATCGAGCACCATATCTGTATTCATCCGTGTAGATACTTTCCATCCAACAATTGCTCGTGAGAACACATCAATAATAAAGGCGGTATAGACCCAGCCTGAATGAGTTTGAATATACGTAAAGTCACTCACCCACAGTTGGTCAGGATGATCAGCATTAAAATTACGTTTCACTAAATCATCTGCTCTTTTTTGATCATCTCGGCTACGGGTGGTTTGTTTATTCTTACCTCGCCAAACACCTTGTATACCTAGCTTTTTCATTAATCGAGCAACAGTACAGCGTGCAATAATATAGCCTTCACGTTTCAATTTTTGCCAGACTTTACGTACACCATATCGACCTGAACTTTCCTTCCAAATTCGTTTAATCTCCTCAGCATGATGCAAGTCATGTAAATCTCGCTTTGCTCGATGTTCCCTTGCGAAGCAATGCTTCTCATCGCAGAGATCTAGAGTCCGGTAATAGGTTGAAGCTGCGATCGGTAAAATCCTACAAATCGCATCAACACCATATAAGTCTTTATTGTTATGGATGAAATCCACCATTATTTGTGTGGGCGGTCGAGCTCCGCCTGGGCGAAAAAAGCGGCTGCTTTACGTAGAATTTCATTGGCACGCTTTAATTCTTTAATTTCACGTTCCATTTGCTTCATTTTTTCTTGATCAGATATCTGTTGTACTTTAATAGGATTTTGCTGATCTAAATGCTTTTGATGCCAGGCACGAAGTGTTTCAGGAGTACAACCAATCTTAGGCGCAATTGCTGTGATTGCAGCCCAAGTAGAAGGATAATCTTTTTCAGATTCAATTAGTAATTGAACCGCTTTTTCTCTGATTTCAGGGGTATATTTTAATTTTGTCATCGGGGTAGTCTCTCAGAATATTGACTCTCCGACAAACCCGGTACGGTTCAAGGATTATTTTGAATTAAGTCTGGGAAAATACTATATAACTCTCGAATAACTTATTGTTTAAAAGCACTTTCATTGTTTTCAAATTTAATATTATTTCTTTTCTCAATATAGTCTTGAGGATATGTAGCAATTAATTTATCAGCAATAAATCTAGCTGTAAATTTTTGGTTAGGATTAGATTTTAAAAATTCTAATGCTTTTTGTGCTTGTGATAATTTCATATTATTGAGAAAAATAAAAAACCCCACTATTTCTAGCAGGGTTTTAATTTTATTTCAAATGTCTGACTTAGTGCTGTAATACCGAAATATCAGCCACTTTCGTAAACAAGCCTCGAAGCTGCGCAAGCATACGTAAACGGTTTGCTTTCAGGTCAGCATCATCAGCCATCACCATGACGCCGTCAAAGAACGCATCCACTGGCGCACGAAGTGCAGCAAGTGCAGACAACGCAGCAGTATAGTCTTTAGCAGCAAATAACGGCTCAACTTGAGGCGCAATTTTAGCAAGTTCAGCGAACAATGCTTTTTCAGCATCTTCAACCAAGTTTGCTTCAACTACAGCACCTTCAGGAGCAGTTTCTTTTGCCAAAATGTTCGCAACACGCTTGTTTGCAGCAGCAAGCGCAGCCGCTTCAGGCAATGCGCGGAAGTGATTGACCGCATTTACACGCTTGTCAAAATCAAGTGGAGATTTTGGCGACAAGGCTTGAACTGCCTGAATCACGTCTACTGCAACGCCTTGGTCTTCGTATTTCGCACGGTAACGACCTTCAAGGAATGCCACAGCATCCGCCAAAGTCTTGTCGTGATCTTTCAATACATCGCCATAAGCAGCAAGTGCAAGTTTGATCAAATCTTCAATTGAAACATCAAGCTCGTTTTCAGTCACAAGACGCAAAATACCAATTGCAGAACGACGTAGTGCAAATGGGTCTTTAGAACCTGTAGGCGCTTGACCAATACCGAAAATACCTGTGAGCGTATCTAAACGATCCGCAAGAGCAATGGTTGTACCAGTTTTGGTTTTCGGTAAAACGTCACCTGCGAATTTAGGTAAGTATTGCTCACCTAAAGACTCAGCCACTTCCGCATTTTCACCTTCAAGACGTGCGTAGTAAGTCCCTGCAATCCCTTGAAGTTCAGGGAATTCACCCACAAGCTCAGAGGTTAAATCGCATTTTGCAAGAAGTGCCGCTTTTTCAGCATCTTCCGCTTTTGCACCTGTAATAGGCGCAAGCGCAACAGCCAATTTTGCAATACGTTCAGACTTGTTCCAAAGCGTACCAAGCTCTGCTTGGAACACCATGTTCGCAAGTTTTTCTTTACGAGACGCAAGCGGTTGCTTTTGATCTTGCAAGAAGAAGAATTCAGCATCAGACAAACGTGGGCGAACCACTTTTTCGTTACCTTCAATAATTTGTGTCGGGTCTTTCGACTCAATGTTTGACACAGTAATGAAGTACGGTTGAAGTTTATTGTCGCTATTCACCAAACAGAAGTATTTTTGGTTGTCCTGCATCGTCGTAATTAATGCTTCTTGAGGAACAGCAAGGAAGCGTTCTTCAAAGCTTGCACGTAGCGCAACAGGCCATTCAACCAATGCAGTCACTTCGTCACGAAGATCACTTGGTACAATTGCGATGGCATTCACTTCATCCGCCAATGCTTTCACTTGTTGGTCGATGATCGCTTGACGCTCTTCAAAAGAAGCCACAACATGCGCTGCTTTTAACTTCGCAAGGTATTCGTCAGCATGCGCTAAAGTGATCGCTTCAGGCGCGTGGAAACGGTGACCATACGTCACGTTACCCGCTTTATGATCTTGAATGGTTGCATCAATCACATCGTTATCTTTTAACAACACCACCCATTTTACGGGACGTACGAATTCAGTACGGCTTGCCGCAGAACGCATACGTTTTGCAATTGGAAGATTGTCCAAAGCATTTTGTAAAATTTGTGGTAGTAAAACGTCAAGGCTTTGACCTTTCACGTCTTTCAAGAAGCATACTTTTTCAACTTTACCCGCTTGGAAAGTCGAAACTTGGTCAACTGTGATGCCTTGACCACGCATAAAGCCTTCAAGGGCTTTAGTCGGGTTGCCTTCAGCATCAAATGCAGCTTGCTTCGCAGGGCCATCAAAACGTTTTTGTGTATCTGCTTGCGCAGCATCAACGTTGACGATTTTAAGTGCAAGACGACGTGGTGCTGCATAGGCTGCGATTGAATCGAAAGCAAGACCAGCATCTTTTAAGCCTTTTACGGTTTCTGCATGTAAGGCATCACGTAATTTTTTCAGGCTTTTTGGTGGAAGTTCTTCACAACCCAATTCGAACAAAACGGTATGTTTAGACATTATTTGCTCTCCTTGTTTGCTTCTTTCGCTTCTGCTTCAACTTGCGCTTTTAATTGTGCCAACACTTCATCACGTAATGCAGGTTCAGCCATTGGGAAACCAAGTTCCGCACGTGCAGCCACATAACTTTGTGCAATTGAACGTGCCAAGGTACGTACACGTAAAATATAACGTTGACGTTCAGTCACAGAAATCGCGCCACGCGCATCCAATAAGTTGAAGCTGTGTGATGCTTTCACGACTTGCTCATATGCAGGAAGTGGAAGTTTCGCTTCAATTAAGCGCGTTGCCTCAGCTTCGTAAAAATCGAACAATTCAAACATTTTTTCAACGTTGGCATATTCGAAGTTATAGGTCGATTGTTCCACTTCATTTTGATGGAATACATCACCATACGTTACCGTACCGAACTGACCTTTGGTCCAAACCAGATCGTAAACCGAATCTACACCTTGCAGATACATCGCAAGACGTTCAAGACCATAAGTGATTTCACCAGTCACTGGGTAGCATTCAACACCACCGACTTGCTGGAAGTAGGTGAACTGAGTCACTTCCATACCGTTTAACCAAACTTCCCAACCTAAGCCCCAAGCACCCAGTGTTGGAGATTCCCAGTTGTCTTCTACGAAACGAATGTCGTGTACCAGTGGGTCAATACCAATCGCTTTTAATGAATCAAGATAAAGCTGCTGGATGTTGTCCGGGTTTGGCTTAAGCACCACCTGGAATTGGTAATAATGTTGCAAACGGTTCGGGTTTTCACCATAACGGCCATCTTTCGGACGGCGTGACGGTTGAACGTAAGCGGCATTCCAGGTTTCAGGACCCAGCGCACGAAGGAAAGTCGCAGTGTGGAATGTCCCTGCACCCATTTCCATATCATAAGGTTGCAAAATGACGCAGCCTTGCTCCGCCCAGTAAGTTTGTAAGGCAAGAATTAAGCCTTGGAAGGTATCAATATGCGATATGGCGCGACTCATGGTCATCCACTTAAAATTAGAGAAAAATTGTGCTCAATTATAAGGACTTTGCAGGGGAGTGGCAAAGGGTTAATGTGGGGATACTTTTCTGAAAAAAATAAAACAGGCTTAAAGGATACGCGGTATTTAGAGTCTTACTGCATTTTTAGCTTGGCTGGTCGATACGGGCCGAGCTGAAAATCAGGAATAAACCAGATGTATGGCATGCCGTTAACCGGAGAGTCATAAAGTTCAACGGATCTCATACGATTGCTGCTCTAAAATTAGTTTAATATTCACGCAATATAATAATGCTTAAAAATAAGGAACTTCATGACCACTTACCAAATTCAGTGCCATTTAAAATACAAGGTCGTGCAACCGACAGAATTTATTTTTATGCTTCAGGCGGCACATCATTCCGATCAGAAGATTCTCGAAGAACAACTCAGCTTTAATCTGCCGGTGGTATGGCATGAATTTCAGGATGCTCAGCATCAAAATCGTCATATCCGGCTACAGGTCGAACCCTGTGAGACTTTTGAGCTGAATTATACGGCGACAGTAGTCCATCATCCGAGCCTCTCTCTGGAACTTCAGCAGGGTCTGAAAGAAGTGGCCATTCCTGAGCTGCCCGATGAAGTATTGCCTTATTTGCTGGCCAGCCGTTATTGCAATTCGGATTTATTGCTGGAAATGGCGAAACGCTCATTTGGCTGGATGACACCAGGTTATACTCGGGTCAAAGCCATTGAACAGTGGATTTATAACAATATTTTTTATGTGTCTGGCAGTTCTGACCAGTTTACCACTGCCACAGATGTACTGGTGCATCGTGCAGGCGTATGTCGTGACTTCGCCCATTTAGGCATTGCCCTGTGCCGTGCCTTGGGAATTCCGGCACGCATGGTGGTCGGTTATGTGGAAATTGAAAAGTTTTTACCCGATTTTCATGCCATTTTTGAAGCCTATTTAGACGGTGGCTGGGTGCAGTTTGATCCGACCCGTTTGGCTCCGGTCGAAAATCTTATTCGGATCGGTACTGGAGTCGATGCCGGAGATGTGGCATTTTCAACCTATTATGGTGAGGTCGAACTGTTAAAAATCCAGCCCCTGATTCAAACCTGAATGAACGAGTAGGCCATAATAAAAACGATCTAGAAAATATCTAAGCAAAATGGTTTAAAAGGATTTATTCCATTTCAGAAGTAGGCGGAGATAGCACAGCCCCTATAAAAAATCTTGCTGAGTATTTTTAAGCTAAGCGAAATATTGTTTTAAAAAGCCTGCATTCGCGAATGATGAAAAGATGTAAAACACAGATGCCTTTCATCGGGCTTGGTTCTATAATGCCCAAAATCTATAAACAATAAGATTAGGCGCACTGTGTTTCACTCCCATCTCGACTGGCTCAATACCTTAAAACCGAATTTCAAAGTTCTTCCACTCAAAGACCGTTTGCTCTGCGGAGTTGGAGCACTATTGGGTTTGGTGGTTTCATCTTTGTTGAGTTTATGGATTCTGGGGGATTTTGAAGCCTGGTATATTGCCCCGATGGGCGCATCCTCGGTATTACTGTTTGCAGTGCCAGCCAGTCCTCTGGCACAGCCCTGGAATATTCTGGTCGGAAATACCATTGCTGCGGTGATTGGCGTGAGCTGTGCCTTGTTGATTGCCAGTCCGACTGAGGCTTTTAGTGTAGCCGTGGCCTTGGCGATCGTCCTGATGATGACCACAGATTCCCTGCATCCACCGAGTGGCGCCGTAGCGATTACCGCCGTGCTGGGTGGCCAGCCAGTACATGAACTGGGTTATGCCTTTGTATTTTATCCGGTGCTGCTCAATTCAATTCTGCTCATGGTGATTGCGATTGTCTTTAACCGGATGATTGGAAAGGATTATCCGCAGCAAGCCCAACTAAATACCCGCTCCAAAGATCCTACGCCCACCCAGAAAGTCACCATTCAACCGCAGGATATTCAGGAAGTCCTGGATCAGCGTACCGAGCTGCTGGACATCAGTGAATATGACCTGCAAAAAATTATTCTGGAGGCACAAAACCGCGCCAATGCGCGTGCAGTGCATGAATTTAGCTGCCAGGATATTATGACCAAGGATGTGGCAACCCTGCATGAAAATGATGATATTCAGCACGCACTGGACAAGTTCAAACAGATGAACCTGATGAGCCTGCCCGTCGTTAATGCCGATGAACAACTGGTCGGTACACTGGCAATGTATCAGGTGGTGGAATGGTTCAAGCGCGCTGCCGATGTGCGCAGTAGCTGGGAACATCAGGTCAAACATATCATGACCCGTAAGGTGATCACAGTGCAGCCTTTACAACCCATTCAGGATCTGGTGCCATATTTTGTCGAGCGTTCCTTCAACTATATTCCGGTGGTGAGCGAGCAGAAATTGGTGGGAATTATCAGCCGGGCAGACATGATTGCCGCACTCAATCAGGAGCTGAATCATTTTAAAATGAAAGCTTAAAACCGGATTAAAACAGAAGTTAACAGGCAGGGCGTGATCAACTCTGGTCAGCTTGCCAGCTGAGAAAACTGTAAAATAGTGCCATCGGCAGGGAAAAACACAGCAGAAACAAAAAATGGGAACTAAAATTTTCACTTGGAGGATGCGAGATATAAGCCAGAATCAGGGTTCCCAGTACGCAGCTCATTAAAATCGTGATGATATTAAACAGCTGATAATGGCATAGCAGCAGGTGAGTCACTAATAGAAAAGGAAAGACCATCACCCAGTAAGTCAGGCAGACAAAAAAGCTAATAAAAAGCGCTGCAAACAGACTCTTGAAAATGGAGAAAACCCCATAACTGACTTCATGAAATAGCGCATAAGGGAATAAAATTACAGCGATGATCAAAGGTGCAAGCGCGAGGTTAAATGTCATTTTCCAGGGAGAATTCTGGATCGGTCGGGATATGAACTGAAATATCTTATCCATAAATGATTTAACGCTTCTATGATTTTTAGACTATATGAAATTTATACTTTTTTATTTTTAGAGCATACACTTTTTACGATCAGCGACAGCTTAAAAATACGTTAAGTGAATGCTAAAAATATATTTAAGCAGATTTTTTTATATCAATCGCAGGATGCAGTTGATCTTGAATCAATCTGAAAGATAAACAGAGAGGCTAAAGCTCAGTCATCATAAAAGATAGGCAAAAAAAGCCACGATAACTTGGGGAAATTACCGTGGCATCAAAATTTCATCCCATTTAACCGGGGTGAAAGAGGAAGCTCTGCGATGAAACTGGTTAAGAACGCTTGTTAAAAATGACTGTACAGCTTAATAGCGTTTATCCTGATTCACTGTACGCACAGGATTTTGATAGCCCTGAGGTTGATGAACGCTGTCATGATCAATTCTGTACTGTTTTTTCGGCATGATTAACCACAACACCAGATAAACCAAAATACCCGGGAAGGCGGCACTCATGATTGAAATCACCACAAAAATTAGACGTAATAAATTTGCGTTCCAACCAAAACGTTCAGCAATACCACCCATCACACCTGCAATCATGTTTGAGCGGTTAGAGCGATATAAACCAACATTGGCCATTAAAATCTCCTGATTAAAAATAGGTGTGAATCCTAAAACTAGATCCATACTTAAAGAAATGGAGTTTGCTTAAGCTTTTTAAAGTGCTGATTAAAAATAAAATCGTTAAGTAATGTTAATAAAGATTAAAACCAGATCTAAGAGCTACTAACATAGTGAAAATTCTATTGAACTCTTGTGTAAAGTTCAGCAGCTTTGCTGTGTGCTTTTTGCTCGCCATTTTTCCTATTTAGGTTTATTAAAAATGAAATTGGATGTATCCCGTTGTACATTAAGCAGTTTTTTTAAATGTAGCCTGGTGTTGGGGAGTATGGTGATTTTGCAGGCTTGTGATCAGCAGCAAGTCAAACCTGAACAGGAAAGTCAGGCGACCTCAGAAGAAGGTGTTAAAATTTCCGCTGCCAATACAAAGGCCGATGTAGTGACCGTCAGTGCCAAATCCTTAACTCAGGTCGCAGGGCAGGCGACTCTTCCGGCAGAAGCTGATTTAAACCCGGCAACTGTACCAGAGGATGCCAAGGCGTTTATAGGCCGCTATCATACTGAAATCGATTGTGATGGCCGCTTTGCGCCCTGTACTGAAGGTAAGGCAGAATTTATTTTGACTTTACTACCGGACGGTACGGTGCATCGCAGCATTTTGCAGTATGGGAAGGTATTTATTGATAATACCAAAAATAGCACCGCTCACAATATCACCTACCGTAAAGACCGCTGGTTTATCAATCCTGAGCGTACCGATATAGTAGTGAATCGTAAAGAAGGGGCGAGCTTTTACTATAAGATTAAAGATTCAAATCACTTAGTCATGAATCTGGAAAAAATCTATAGTGAAAAAGAAAAAACCAACCGGGAATTATTTGATCGCGGCTATCCGGCACCTTCGAAAGCCTATGAACTGGTCAAAGACACGTCCTTTCATATTCAAGAATAATACCCGATAAAAATCGGCTGATCTGGTAGAAAGCTTAATTCAAATACTGTTTAGATTAGACAATAAAGGCAAGTTGTGGGAACGTGTGAGCCTAAAATCTGGGCGCAGAAATACACGACCAAAACATCGCAATTTAATTAAAATATAATAAGGGAAATCAGGGAGACATTCTAAGGAAAGAATGGTGGGTCGTCCGCGATTCGAACGCGGGACCAACGGATTAAAAGTCCGCTGCTCTACCAGCTGAGCTAACGACCCTGAGGAATAAAAATGATGATGACCATTTTTATGACGCAAGAGTGTGGTGTACTTTTACGTGATCCTTTCGGAAGATGGTGGGTCGTCCGCGATTCGAACGCGGGACCAACGGATTAAAAGTCCGCTGCTCTACCAGCTGAGCTAACGACCCATCAAAAATATCAAATAAGTGGTGGGTCGTCCGCGATTCGAACGCGGGACCAACGGATTAAAAGTCCGCTGCTCTACCAGCTGAGCTAACGACCCTGAACCATCATTCAAACTTGGTTTGAATGTGCAGTGCAAGTCAAGCTAAATAGCTTAAAGCACCACTTTGTTTGATGGAGCGTATTGTAGCAAGATCTCATTTCAGCGCAAGCAAAAAATAACAAAGTTGCCCATGTTTGATTATAAATACAACAATTATGCTTTATCTAAACAAAAAATAGGCAACTTCAGTACTTAGAAGCGATATTGATAGGCCTGGATATTGGCAAAAATCTCTGCGGTGAGCTTGGAATATGCCGTTGCACCTGGTAATAACACCAGCAGGCATTCATCGGTTTTACTCGGATCAAATGCTTGCTCTTTCAATTTATTTTTCTGGTATTTAAAGGTGCCTGTAGTTTCAACCTGCTGTTGTATACGTAAAAATACCGGTACCGCATAAGCCGGCAAGCATTTTTTAAAGCAAGCAGCCATGGCGGCTAAATCGGTGTCATCCAATTTTACATCGGGCTTCAGGGTAATCGCGGCCATGCCGGCACGACCATTGGTATTGGGAATTTCTACACCATACACCACCGCTTCAACGATTTTGTCATACTCGGTCAGCATGTTTTCAACTTCAGTGGTGGAAACATTTTCACCTTTCCAGCGGAAAGTATCACCCAGACGATCGACAAATTGCGCATGACGGAAGCCGATATTGCGCACCAGATCTCCGGTATTGAAGTAAGCATCACCTGTTGTAAATACATCCTGCATGATCACTGACTTGTTTTTTTCCGGGTCGGTATAGCCATCAAAGGGTGAACGACGGGTGATTTTACCAATTAATAAACCGGTTTCGCCTTTTTTCACCCGTTTGCAATGCCCTTTAGCATCTCGTACCGGCTCATTTTTATCTTTATCAAAGGTAATAATCGCATAGGGTGTGGGTGAGAAACCGACAGTATTGTCAAAATTGAAAATATTGCTAAAGCCGACATTGCCTTCACTGGAGGCATACAGTTCCAGTACTTCCTGAATGCCAAAACGGGATTTAAATTTATCCCAGATATTTGGGCGCATCCCGTTACCAATCATTTTGGTTACACGATGGCCTTTTTCTAGTTCAGATGGGGGAGCATCCATCAGATAGCGGCACAGCTCACCGACATAACCAATCGCAGAGGCATCAAATTTTTGCACATCCTTCCAGAAAGAAGAGGTCGAAAATTTACGGCGAATAGCCAGGGTGCTGCTTCCTGCAATAACACCGCACCAGCACACCACCATGCCTGTGGCGTGATAAAGTGGCAGGGTGCAGTACATCACATCATCTTTATTGAGATTCAACACATGCCCATAGGTGCCATAAGCCAGTGTCCAGCGGCCATTGGTAAAAATCACCGCTTTAGGTAGACCTGTGGTGCCCGAGGTGTAAATATAGAACAGTCCGTCTTTGCCTTGCACCGAATGGGTGGTCGATGGATTGAACTTAGGGGAGAGATCGGTTTTTTCAGCCAGGTTGATAAAGCCTTCAGGTGCCTGACCCGGATCGGCTTGAGTATTTTGATCTGCAAACCAGTGCAAGCGGTCACTGCTAATATTCAGGTCATTACGAATTTCGTTAACTGCATGACGACACTCTTCACCTACAATCAGGGCAATCGGTTTGACCAGATTGATACTATGGGTCAGTACCTTGCCGACTTGAGAGGTATTGACCAGAGCCGTGGTCACCCCCAGTTTGGCCAGACCAATTACACTGGCAATCAGTTCAGGACGATTCTCGACCATGACAGCAACGACATCACCTTTCTTGGCTCCCAAGGATAGATAGAAATGGGCAATCTGGTTGGCCCAGGCATTGAGAGCGGCATAGCTATAGCTTTGCTCTTCAAAACGTAAGGCAATACCTTCCGGGTTACGCTTGGTCGCTTTTTCAAAAGCCAGACCCAGGCCGGCCGGTGTGTTCGGAGTACGTAAATATGCCTGTCTTAGACCAGTGAGCAAATTGGGTACTTTGGTCAAAAAAGCCGGGATTTTGGCAGCGACATCTGCAATCCCAATCAGATCGTGTGGTTTCATTTGGGTCATGAGAATCCTATTTATTTTTCGTATCCGATACGTTCAATTTATATACAGTAGACGAGCTAGCCATCTTTTAGCGTTAAAACACTAGTGCAATCAACCTATTCTGACTAAATCTAGAAAAAAAAACCTAGTCACCGAAATGACTAGGTTTTTTTAGATGACTGCAATTGAGCAAATTATGATTCAGTTGCAGTATTGGCTTTTTTCGGTGGACGACCACGTGGACGACGTGGACGAGCAGCCTGTTTCTCTGCTTTTTCAGCTTCGCTGGCTTCAGTGTCTTCTGTTGTTACTTCGGCCTGATCCTGGGCTTCTGTAACAGGAGCTTCTGATTCAGCATTTGCTTCAACTGGCGCAGCATCTTCAGGTTGAGCTTCAGTGACTGGAGCCTCTTCTGCAGGAGCTGTATCTAATGGTGCCGTCGTTTCAGTTGCTTGTTCAGCTGGCTGAGCATTTGCGGTTTCTTCAATAGCTACTTCAGTGGCTACTGGAGTTTCAGTTGCTGCTGCTTCAACTGACTCTGCTTGCGCTTCTGCTGCTACAGGTGCTTCTGGCGTAGTTTCAACTGCCGGAGCTGTTTCTACTTTAGCCTGTTGCTTGGCTTGTTGCAGGGCCTGTTCTGCAGCCTGTTTAGCCAGACGGCGACGCTCACGTGGATCATTTGCGACACGTTTGTCCGACACCGGTTTTGGTGGAGTCAGGTCCAGAACTGGAGCAGGCTCTGCTTCAACCTTGGCTACGGTCACTTGAACATCACGGGTGACCGGTTTTTTCTCTGTGGCAGGCGTTGCTGCAGCCACCAGACTCGCGTTGTACTCTTTTGTGAACTTCTCTAGAGCACGGTTGAAGGTTGGCAATAAACCAAACTGTTCAATCAGTACGGAGCAGTCTTCACCATAAACATGGCGAATCAGGCTACCAATGGTGAACTGACCCAACGTTGGTACTTGTGAAGGAGTCAACTTCTGAACTGTAGCCTGTTGAGGCTGTCCTTCACGCTGCTGACGACGACGCTGACGCGGATCGTTGCTGGCACGTGGTTTTTCAGCGCTTGATTCTTCAGCTGGCACAACCTCTTCAACAGGAGCTGTCAGTGCAGCTTCCACTACATTTTCAGCAGCGGCTTCTTCAACTGGCGCATCTGCCGGTGCAGTAACTTCAACCGCTGGCGTTACAACTGCAGCATTGTCATTCAATGCCACGATTTCGCTTTTCGCCTGGTCAATATTCACCACCATAGCAGTCGGCATCACGTCTTGACGTGGCGCATCGACCAATTCAACACGAAGCTGCTTGTCATTGACTGCTGGAACTTCAACGACTGCAGGTGCTGCTTGTTGAGCCTGCTCATTCAGCACGCTTGGATCGCGGTGGCGATTTGGACGTTCCTGACGTGGCTGGTTGCGGCGGTCACGACGTGGCATTACCTGTTGAGGCTGTTGTTCATTGTTTTGAACATCATTTTGCTGAGATGGCTCATTGTGATGCTGACGGCGAGAATTACGCTTGTTTTCACGTGCTTCATGACGTTGCTCTTGACGAGATACCTGAACCACTTCTTCATGCACCTGATGTTGCTGAGGAGCGGAAGCTTCAGACTGAACCTGCTCACGCGGTTCTTTGTGCTTCGGATTGCGTGGTTTTTTGTTGTTATGACGTGGTGCTCTTTCATCACGCTCTGCCGGTTTTTCAGCATCACGTTCCTGTTTTTGCGCTACAGTCGATGGTGCCAGGTAAGCATTGCTGCTTGCCGGAGCAGCAGGTTGAGACACTTGCTGTGGAGCAGGTTGTGCCACCGGTGCAGACAATTGACCGAACTGACCACGGCTCACCGCACCGCCATTGATCATTTGTTCAATTGCTGCAGCTGCATTGTTGGCAGTACGCGATTGATCAACAGTCGCTGCCTGTTTTTGAACAAACAGGTTTTCTAACCAGGCACATGGGCTAGATGCAGGAGCCGCAACTTGTGCTTGGGCAGGAGCTTGTTGCGCAACAGGTGCTTGCTGTGCATTTTGGTTTTGCTGGTTACGGCGTTTATTGTTTCTGCCGTTGTTTTGCTGTTGAGCAGGCGCTGGGGCAGCAGCATGCGTATGTTCTTCTTCTAAATGCCATTCAGATGACTCATAGCCCAACTCTTTTTCACTTGAACGAGTTGCTTCAGTACGTTCATAGCTGGTTGGTGCAAAGCCTTCGGCATTATAAGTGATTTCATAATGCGGTGTTTCCAGATGCGGGTGAGGCAACACAGTCACACGTACATTTGAAGTCTGTTCTAAATACACCAAGGTGTGACGTTTTTCATTCAATAAGAAGGCAGCAATTTCGACTGGAACTTCGACTTGAACTTCACCATGACGTTCGCGCAGGGCAATCTCTTCCACTTTACGCATAATTGAAAGGGATAAAGAACGCAGGTCACGGACCATGCCGGTACCATGACAGCGTGGACAAACGTAGCCAGTCGCTTCTTCAAGAGAAGGACGCAGACGTTGACGGCTCATTTCCATCAAACCAAAACGTGACAATTGACCGAACTGAATACGGGCACGGTCACTTTGCGTTGCTTCACGTAGCTTCGCTTCCACCATACGCTGGTTGCGGTCTTTGGTCATGTCGATGAAGTCGATCACCACCAGGCCACCGATATCGCGTAAACGTAATTGACGCGCGATTTCTTCTGCCGCTTCAATGTTGGTGTTCAACGCGGTGTCTTCAACGTCGCTACCGCGAGTCGATTTTGCTGAGTTAATGTCAATTGACACTAAAGCTTCAGTTTGGTCGATCACGATCGAACCGCCAGAAGGCAATTTTACTTCACGTTCATAAGCGGTTTGAATTTGACTTTCAATCGCGAAATGCGCGAATAAAGGTTCATTTAAGGTATAAGTTTTCAGTTTTTCTAACTGACGTGGCATTACCGCTTTTACGAAGTTATAGGCTTCGTTATAGGCTTGTTCTGAGTCAATCAGGATTTCAGCAACATCATCACGCAGGTAGTCACGAATGGCACGTGTTACCACACCCGCTTCCTGATGTACCAGCATTGGCGATGGGCCTGAACTTGCCGTGCTCTGGATTTGTGCCCAAAGGTCTAACAAGTGCTGTAAGTCGAGTTGCAATTCTTCTTGTGAACGGCCAATCCCGGCAGTACGCACAATCACGCTCATACCACGTGGCACGTTCAGTGTTGCCAGCATTTCTTTCAGTTCTTCACGCACTGAACCGGAAATCTGACGGCTGATACCACCACCTTTCGGGTTGTTTGGCATTAATACCAAATAACGGCCAGCAAGTGAGATAAAAGTAGACAGGGCAGCGCCTTTGTTGCCACGCTCTTCTTTTTCCACCTGAACCAGAAGTTCGGTGCCTTCAGTGATCAGTTCACGGATATTTGAAGTTTGGCGAGGGTCGGCTTTGTAATATGAATTTGCGATTTCACGCATTGACAGGAAGCCTTGGCGACCTGCACCGTATTCAACGAATACAGCTTCTAAAGAAGGTTCAACGCGAGTCACGTGACCTTTGTAGATATTGGATTTTTTTTGTTCACGGGTACGATTTTCTAAATCAAAATCGTAAAGACGCTGACCAGTGACAAGTGCAACGCGAATTTCTTCGGCATGTGTTGCATTAATCAACATACGTTTCATGGGTGTAACACCTTATAGTGATACACAGCAAAAAATCGCTATACACGTAGCGAACATCACACATCACGGATCAATGGCTCAAATCTGCAATGAATTTCATTGTGGTTTGAGTCTTTTATGACCGAGCTCTATTTAATATAGATGGGCTTCGGTTTTTGATTCACGTATTGATGATGGCAATACGGCTTCAATCTTTAAACGGATTAAAGTCACCTGAACGCTTCACTGGCGGACGAGCGGTGCATTGGATGTGTGTAACTTTCACTGTCACATTGCTCGAAGATCATCCCTTCTTTATAGAAAGTGTCTTGATACGGAATTGTCGTCGTATCTTTACAAACTGTGCAGATCCAATGCATCAACGCTGTAGCCTGAAGTCGTCTTCAGGTTGCGACTAATCTGATGTGTATCAGTTTACGTTTAAAAACCAACAAAGTTGGCGACATATTTTTTAAGACAAACTGATTTATGTACCTGAGGTACAATTAAACGCAACAGTTTGCTTTGTTTGCCGATATAATAAGCCTTCGGCGTGGCATAATTCTTTGGGGACCTTCCCGTATCATGTGAGTCTTTAATTGAACAATCAAGTTCAGAAAAATCTGAAATGATTCAACTTTTACTCACAAACGATGGTTTCCGTGCGCTGACTATATCAAACCTTGCATCATCTGCCTATGGGCTAAGCTTATGTTTCTTGTGTAAAGCATAACCTAAGTGATCAGTTTTTAATCAATTTTAGTATTTTTTGGGTCATAGTAACTGTATGAATTCTACGCAACAATGGCAAAACGTCACTTGGTTTGAAGTGGATGAACATCAAGATGGACAACGCATCGATAATTTCCTGTTTAGTCGTCTGAAAGGTGTGCCAAAAAGCCGTATCTATCGTCTGATTCGTGAAGGCCAGGTTCGCGTTAATAAAAAACGCATTAAAGCAGAAACCAAACTCGCAATCGGTGACCAGATTCGCGTTGCGCCGATTCGCTATGAACAAAAAGATGAATCTGCTGCACCTGTTTCTGACAAAGTGGCACAAGGCTTATTGGCCCGTGTGATTTATGAAGATGAAGGTTTGATGGTCGTGAATAAACCTTCCGGGATTGCTGTGCATGGTGGTAGCGGTGTGGCCTATGGCCTGATTGAGGGCTTGCGTGCCGCAACCGGTAAAAAGTATCTGGAACTGATTCACCGGATTGACCGTGATACTTCCGGTCTGGTGATGATTTCCAAAAAGCGTAGCGTGTTGAAAACATTACAAGATATGTTGCGTGAACATAAAATCAAAAAAACCTATGCCGCTGTAGTAAAAGGGCAGGTCAGTCTGGATAAACAGCTGATTGATGCACCTTTACATCGTTACGAGCTGGCCAATGGTGAACGTCGTGTCTGCGTGTCCCCGAAAGAAGGTAAAGAGTCTAAAACCCAGTGGAATGTGCAAGAGCGTTTTATGCATGCCACATTGGTGTATGCCTCTCCGCTTTCTGGTCGTACCCATCAGATTCGTGTTCATGGTTTGAGCATTGGTCATCCGCTAGTAGGCGATGAAAAGTATGGTCATGAAACAGAATATCGTGGGCCAAAACCACGCCGTTTGTGTTTACATGCAATGCGTCTGGACATTCCGGGCTATCCAGCGATTGAAGCGCCATTGCCGGAAGATATGCAGAGTCTGGTGGCGCAGTTAAGAGCGCAGAAAGCGGATAAACCGGCTGCCCAATAAGGACTTATTTTTTCTTTTAATAAATTTAATCCACCCTCACCCTCCTTTGAAAAAGGAGGGAATTCCCCTATTTCTTAAAGAGGGCTAGGGGAGATTAAATTTCGAAAGAATCCTCTCCCTAAGCAGCACTGCTGAGCAAGTCTCCTTCTTGCACGTCGTTTAAAGCAGTGCTTTAAACTCGTTCAGGAGAGGGAACGTTACTTATTAAATAGTAATGTTGAATTAAAACTTCATTGATAATTCGACTTTATTGGTTCTTTTATTAAAGTCATTTGCTTAAGAATGAAAAATTCCTTCTCCTTGTAGGAGAGGGCTTCAAGACTGAATCAAATCTAGGAAATCTTTTATGAACTCACCTGTAAAATTGGTCATTTTCGATTGGGATGGCACTTTATTTGATTCAGTCGGTCAAATCGTGGCGAGTTTGCAGTTTGCCGCACAGCAGTTTCAGCAGCCGTTAACGGATGCAGATGCGAAAAGTATTATTGGACTGGGTTTACCTGAAGTTGCACAGCGTTTATTCCCGACAGTACCAGAATTACATACGGATATTTTGCAGGCTTATTCCGATCATTATGTTGCCAACTCATCAGGAGACTCCTGGTTTGAAGGCGTAGCGCACATGCTCGCAGATTTACAGCAGCAAGGCGTGAAGCTGGCAGTAGCCACAGGGAAAAGCCGTAAAGGTCTGGATCGTGTATTAAAACAGACGAACAGTGAAGAGCTGTTTGTGAGTACGCGCGCAGCCAGCGAAACCCATTCTAAACCTCATCCACTCATGTTAGAAGAAATTCTGGCGGAAACCGGTGTGCAGGCTGAACATGCGATTATGGTCGGTGATACGTCTTATGATCTGGAAATGGCGCAAAATATTGCCATGCCAAGCGTTGGGGTAAGTTATGGCGTGCATGCGCCTGAACTTTTGGCTCAATTTAATCCAGTCTGTATCGTGGATGATGTGGCTGCTTTACATACTGCATTGTTGGCTAAAGTCCAATGGAAACAAGCAGTTTAATCCATTATCTTGGTTGCAGTGAAAAACAAGTATTTCCCCGGTTTGAATTGGCTGGGGAGTGCTGCAGATTTAATCGCTGGTTCTTATCTTTTAGTCTAAAGTCGTAATTGTACTGATTTTATTCGGTCATATTATGGCAGTTATTTTGCTAAATAACGATGTGTTTTAAATAATAAGATTTTGTTTTATTTAGTTTTTCATAAATTATTCTTATAGATAATAGCTATAGCAAAAAATAAAATAACTATTGGCACAAACGCCGTATTTTTCCCATCCTAAAACTGTTTATTCCTATGCTCGCTCTGAGAAAGGCAGTCCATACGGATGATCAGCCTGATCATGTCCATATTTTCTGTCCCTCTTAGATCCCGGCATAAGCCTAATTTTTGCAGTTTAAGGAAACATTGATGTCGAATTCTGCTGTTGTTGAATCAGTTGCACAAGCACTTCGTAGCGCTGAATTATCACAAACTGCGATTGCACCGATTCGCCCGGAACTTGGCGGTGAAAGTGCTGACGTAGATATCGCCTATGCCGTTCAGGAAGTGAATACCGAGCGTGCTTTGTCTGAAGGTCGCCGTCTGGTGGGTCGTAAAATCGGTTTGACGTCTAAAGTCGTTCAAGCGCAACTGGGTGTAGATCAGCCGGATTTCGGTATGTTATTTGCCGATATGGCTTATGGCGATGGTGAAGCAATTCCAGCCGGCCTTCTGATTCAGCCGAAAGTTGAAGCAGAAATCGCATTGGTGATTAACCAGGATTTAACCAAAGAAAAACACACGTATGCAGACATTATCAGCGCAACTGATTATGCACTGCCTGCAATTGAAGTGGTCGATAGCCGTATCGAAAACTGGAAAATTAGCCTGATTGATACTGTGGCGGATAACGCATCTTCTGCTGCATTTGTCTTGGGTTCTCAGCCGGTTAAGTTAGAAAAACTTGATCTTGTGAACTGCAAGATGGTGATGACGCGCGGTGAGGAAGTCGTTTCTCAAGGCGTGGGTAAAGCATGTCTTGCAAACCCATTGAATGCTGCTGTTTGGCTTGCAGATGAAATGGTGCGTCGTGGCCGTCCGCTTTTAAAAGGCGACATCATCTTGACGGGTGCTTTAGGTCCAATGGTTGTGGCGCAACCAGGTGATGAATTCAAGGTTGAAATTGAAGGCTTCGGTTCAGTAACCGCTGCATTCGCTGCTGAATAATCAAGATTCCAAGAGAGTACATTCATGAAAAAGATTAAATGTGCAATGATCGGTCCAGGGAATATTGGTACTGATTTGCTTTATAAATTACAACGTAGCGAATGGTTAGAGCCTGTTTGGATGGTGGGGATTGACCCGACTTCTGAAGGTTTGGCGCGTGCTGCGAAAATGGGTTTAAAAACCACAGCTGAAGGTGTCGATGGTCTGCTTCCTCATGTGATTGCTGATGACATCAAAATTGCATTCGATGCAACTTCTGCCTATGTCCATGCTGAAAACAGCCGCAAGCTGAATGAACTTGGCGTGTTGATGATCGACTTAACGCCTGCTGCGATTGGTCCATTTTGTGTACCACCAGTCAACCTTGAAGCATTGCTACAAGCGGGCGAAGTACCAAACGTGAACATGGTGACATGTGGCGGTCAGGCAACGATTCCGATGGTGGCTGCGGTTTCTCGCGTTCAACCTGTTGAATACGGCGAAATCATTGCAACTGTATCGACTAAGTCGGTTGGTCCGGGAACGCGTAAAAACATTGATGAATTCACACGTACCACTGCGGGTGCAATCGAGAAAGTCGGCGGCGCGAAACAAGGTAAAGCGATCATTATCATTAATCCGGCTGAGCCACCTTTAATGATGCGTGACACAGTACATTGCTTGGTTGAAGGTGAGCCGGATCAGGCAGCGATTACTGAATCTGTACATGCCATGATCAAGGAAGTTCAAAAATACGTACCAGGTTACAAGCTGGTAAATGGTCCGGTATTTGATGGCAACCGCGTATCAATTTACTTGGAAGTTGAAGGTCTGGGTGACTTCCTGCCGAAATACGCAGGCAACCTGGATATTATGACTGCAGCAGCTGCACGTACTGCAGAAATGTTCGCAGAACACGTGTTCAACACCGCTGAAGCTTAAAGGAATACCAAAATGTCTAAGATTATTGTTCATGATATGACTTTACGTGATGGTATGCACCCGCAGCGCCATCAAACGACTGTTGAGCAAATGATTGCAATTTCAACAGCACTTGATGATGCCGGCGTACCTTTAATTGAAGTAACGCACGGTGACGGCCTTGGCGGTTCATCAGTGAACTACGGTTTTGCTGCTGCAACGGATGAAGAATATTTATCCGCTGTTGTGCCACGTATGAAAAATGCAAAAATTTCTGCATTGCTTTTACCTGGTATCGGTACGGTTGACCATTTGAAAATGGCACATGAAATTGGTGTCTCTACCATTCGTGTGGCGACGCATTGTACTGAAGCGGATTGTTCTGAGCAGCACATCACCGCTGCACGTAAACTAGAAATGGACACCGTCGGTTTCTTAATGTTGGCGCATATGGCATCTCCTGAAAAATTGCTTGAAGAAGCAAACAAGATGGTGTCTTACGGTGCAAACTGTATCTATGTGACAGATTCAGCAGGTTATATGCTTCCTCAAGACGTTATTGATCGCGTAGGTCACTTACGTCAACACTTGGACCCAAGCATTGAGCTTGGTTTCCACGGTCACCACAACTTAGGTATGGGTGTATCGAATACTGTTGCTGCTGTTCAAGCAGGTGCAGTACGTGTTGACTTGGCATCTGCAGGTTTGGGTGCTGGCGCAGGTAATACGCCACTTGAACTGTTTATCGCTGTGGCAAACCGTATGGGTATGGACACTGGCGTTGACTTGTTCAAAGTACAAGATGTTGCTGAAGATCTAGTGATTCCAATGATGCACAACCCAATTCGTGCAGACCGTGATGCGGCTACTTTAGGTTATGCGGGTGTTTACTCTTCATTCCTGTTGTTTGCTAAACGCGCTGAAGCGAAATATGGCGTATCTGCACGTGAAATCCTGATGGAACTTGGTCGCCGTGGTACGGTAGGTGGTCAGGAAGACATGATTGAAGACCTGGCATTAACCATGTCTAAAGCGCGCGAGTTACAAGCTTAATTTTTAATGCATTCGTATTAAAATAAGGCTAATAAAAAAGCATCCGATTTGGATGCTTTTTTATTATTAAGTAGATTTAATAATATATTAAAACTCTGATCTCAGATATTTTAGTTATAGTGCTATGTGAAGATTATTTCAGTTTAATTTTTTCCTTAAACATAAAAACGATAAATAAAAAATATTATCTTAAAGTTTTTAAAAAAATTG
Organism: Acinetobacter sp. NPDC052428; assembly: GCF_044547685.1. Lineage (GTDB taxonomy): Bacteria > Pseudomonadota > Gammaproteobacteria > Pseudomonadales > Moraxellaceae > Acinetobacter > Acinetobacter lwoffii_G. The sequence goes on along the minus strand of NZ_JBIUAT010000003.1, from coordinate 184,538 downwards.
CGCTTATTAATAAAGGAAACAGAAATTTGAATTAAATATCTGGTCAAATTTTTATTTTCTTTAATCGGTTTAAAATCTAAGAGATTGAGTGCTTAAATCTGGGCTTGGAATATGCAGAGCTAAAAGAGCAAAAGTTTAATACTGTGGTCGGATTTTTTATTTAAACCGACTTGCGCATGATGGCTGCATGGATTTTATCAGCTGAATGGGGAACTCATCATGCGTCGTCACAATTTATGGATTGCAATGCTTACTGCGACAGCAACTTTAGGGACAACTGCAACGAATGCAGACTTTATTGACGACAGCAATGTTCAACTCAAATTTAAAAACTTTTATCTAGACCGTCAGTATCAAGATGACTACTCATCACGTAATTGGGGTTCTTGGTCACAAGGGGTGACTCTGGATGCCAAGTCCGGTTATCACGATATCGGTGGTGGTGTGCAGGTTGGTGCTGATGTACTGGTGCAACATGCAGTCAAACTCAATGGCCGTGATAAAAATCCGGACTGGGTTTTACCGCACGATGGCAAAGAGTCAAAAGACCATTTCGGTAAAGTCGGCGCGACCTTAAAAGCCAAAGTGTCACAAACTGAACTGAAAGTCGGTGAGTTATTGCCGGTATCTCCAGTCTTGGTATTCGATCCATCGCGTCAGTTATTGACGACTTATAGTGGTGCCTGGTTAGAGTCTAAAGACCTTAAAGATACCAAGTTAACTTTGGCGTATATTGATGGTATTAACAATCGTTATGATAATCAATTCCGTGATTTAACTAAATTTAATCCACCACAATTTGATAATGGCGCTGAATCAGATGGTATGTGGATTGCTGGTGTAGATCATCAACTAACAAAAGAGTTGGGTGCAAGTTATTGGTATGCCGATGTTCAAGACATTTATCAACAGCATTATCTAGGTGTGAATTACAAAACTGCGCTTGGTGAAAAAACCAAATTAGATAGCCATATTCGTTACTTCGATAACTCGGAGTCAGGTGACAAGCTATATGGTGAGATCGATAACCAGGCTGTGTCTGTCGCCGCAAAAGTGAATCATGGTGCACATAGCGTAGGTGTGGGTTACCAGCAAATGTTTGGTGATAGCGCATTCCCGACATTGGGTGGCTGGGTGCCACAGCCTTATCTGGCGAACTGGGGGGTAGCGACCTTTACCGCGCCAGAAGAAAAGTCATGGAGTGTTTCTTATGGCTATGACTTCTCTGAAATGGGTGCAAAAGGCTTAAACGCAACAGCCGTATATTTCAAAGGTTATGATCAGAAAGGTACTGGGGCGTATCAAGGTCAAAACTTCAACACAGATGAAGTAAATGCAATTGTTAATTACACTGTGCCAGAAGGTAAATTAAAAGGTTTGGGTATACAGGGAATGTATATTGATGTGAATTTTGCCAATCCAGCAAAACCAGACCTGCAAGAATACCGTGTCGCCACCACTTATACGCATAAATTCTAATACCCGTATATTTTAAAAGCAGTCAGTCTTCTGGCTGCTTTTTGGTTTAAGCGTTGCATTGTTTCATTAAAGGCTTAGATTGAGTAGTGTTTTATTTTAAATTAATATATAAAACAAATACTTAAATTATATCTATTTTGTAGGGTGCAATCGTAATTTTGTATCAGTTTGCTGCGGCTGAGCGGTTAATATAAGGGTGTACACAAGTCATTTTAATGAGTCAACTTGACGTCGAATTCTTGAAAATAGAGGGACACGCAAGCGAAAGACTGTAAGAGGAAGCAATATGAGCACTGTTCAAATCCCTGACTATCAAACAGATCCATTCTTTGGCTTAGAAGACAAATGGATTGAAACCGCTGAAGGCGAGTTGACCCATTACCACGAAATTGGTGAAGGTACGCCTATTCTATTTTTACACGGTTCAGGTACAGGTGTATCGGCTGCAGCAAACTGGTGGTTAAACCTGCCACAAATTGGCGAGCAGGCGCGTTGTATCGCGATTGATACCGTTGGTTATGGCCAAACTGTGGTTGCGCCGGGTACTGAATATGGTATCCGTGCCTGGGTAGATCATGCGATTCGTACGCTAGACGCTTTGGGTATCGAAAAAACCTGGTTGGTCGGTAACTCTCTGGGTGGCTGGTTAGCATTCCAGATGGCATTGGATTATCCAGATCGTATTTTGGGTATCGTGTCTATGGGTACGGGCGGTGCGAAACAGACAGCTGCACTTAAAGCTCACGCAAACCCAGTTCTTACAGAAGAAGGAATCAAGAAAACCCTTTCTATGTTTGTCGTAAACAAAGACCTGATTACAGATGAACTGGTAAAAGTACGTTTTGCTTCTGCTGCAAATGACTATGCATCAAATCGTTTAATGGATGTGGTTGGCGCACGTGACCGTGACCGTTTCGAATTCCCATTAGACTTCGAAAAAATGAAAGACATTACTGTGCCTGTACTATTGATTCATGGTACGCAAGACGTGGTGATTCCGGTTTCTCGTACTTGGGACATCCTGAACATCGTGCCAAATGCTGATGCACATATCTTCAGCCAATGCGGTCACTGGTCTCAAGTTGAAAAAGCAGATGAGTTCAACACTGTGATCAAAAACTACCTGGCTGTTCACGGCGTAAAATAAGTTTGATATAGTTTTAAAAAAGGATGGCTTTGGTCATCCTTTTTTATATCGGAAATATTTAAGGTAGCGCACCTAAGTGAGTTTGATTCTCATTTATTTGAATAAATATAAAAATCTAATAATTTTTATAGGCTTGAGCTATTTAAACTGAGAAAAATCCGAATGAAACTTTATTAGACTTAAGTGGTAAATGCAGTACATTTAGAGCTAAAAATACACAATTTGGGTCAAGGGCAAGTGAAAAATTTAAGCGCCAGAAATAGATTCTTTATTATAAAATAGAATTAAAAATGGATTCTTAAGCATAAAATAATAAAACAAAAAAAGCACATGCCTATCATAAGTTGAATGGCATATGCCTAATGCAGGGAAGAAATAGGATTAATTTTGTTCGCTACGGTTAATATCCAGATAGAACACACGGGTCAAAAGCTCAAGAAATTTGCTCACGACATAGGATTTGTTGTTTTTATGGTAGCTGACATACAGGTCTAAATAGGGCAACTCCACGTCCAGCGGACGAATCACGGTATTATCCATGGTTAGTGGTGCAATATAGCCAGGCAAAATGGTACAGCCTAGGCCCATTCCGATCGAGTTGATATTAAATAAAATATTATCGGCCTTTTGCACGATATTGAGTTCAATGCCGTTGGCTTTGGCAAAGTCCAGAATAGCCTGGTTCAGGGTCAAGGACTGCTCTGCTGATGGAATAATAAAATCAATACCATTCAATGCTTTAACAGGAATTCTTTCGTATTTTGCTAAGGGATGATCTTTAGGCAGGAGAAAAATCAGCGGTTCACGAATCACGAACTGGCTTTCAATTTCATCACTATTGAAATTATGACGGGTAAATGTCAGATCTAGATCACCTTTTTTTAACAAACGCATTTGCTCATTGTTGTTCAGGCTGAGCAGTTCAATTTTTAAATCCGAGTTCTGTACACGTAGATTTGGCAAGATATACGGGAAGATTTTCATCTCGGCCACCGGTACAAAACCGATGCGGAGCATTTGCTGCTTGGCCTGTGACACCTGACGTGCCATGGCAACGGCTTTGTCCGCCTGTGCCAGGGTGAGACGAGCCTGTTCCAGGAATACGGCGCCTTCTTCGGTCAGCTCTACTTTACGTTTGGTTCGGTTGAGTAGCTTTACCCCGACATCTTCTTCCAGGTCTTTGATTTGCTGGCTAAGTGAGGGTTGAGCCGTATAAAGTTTAAGTGCTGCCTTACTAAAATTGAGCTCTTCAGCAACGGTGATAAAGTAGCGAAGGTGTCGTAATTCCATGTCATCAACCCAAAGAGTAATCCAAAAAATGTCTTACTATAATTTCCTCAAAGTATAATCTATAAACAACTATGTCGTGAAGATTATTTTCCCATTCATAAACTAAATGCTCTGGCGGAATTAATAGATGTTTTAATATAAAAATTCACGTGCTTAATAATTGCTTTAAGCTCTTAATTGAAACAAAAAAAATATTTCCCGAAAAACGCTGTCAAATCCATCATCGTTGAAAAGTTGAGTCTATTACTTTGTGCCAAAGATAGGTCACAGGAGAGCTTTTCATGAGTGGAAAAATTGATGTGCGCGAAATCGATGCTTTAGTCGATGCACAAAATGGACGTATTACGCCATCTATTTATACAGATCCTGACATTTACGAATTAGAACTCGAACGTGTTTTCGGTCGTACTTGGTTATTCCTTTGCCATGAAAGCCAAATTCCTAAGGCTGGTGATTTCTTCAACACCTACATGGGCGAAGATCCAATCATTGTGGCACGTCAAAAAGATGGCTCAATCAAAGCATTTTTAAACCAGTGCCGTCACCGTTCTATGCGTGTAAGCTTCGCTGACTGTGGTAATACCCGTGCATTTACTTGCCCGTACCACGGCTGGTCATACGGCATTGACGGTTCTTTAAAAGATATCCCGCTTGAAGATCGTGCTTACCCACATGGTGCATGTAAAGAGCAATGGGGTCTGGTTGAAGTGAATCGTGTGAAGTCTTACAAAGGCTTGGTATTCGCTTGTTGGGATGAAACCACACCTGATCTTGAAGAATACATGGGCGATATCGCTTGGTACTTAGATGGCGTTGTTGACCGTCGTCCAGGTGGTACAGAAATTATCGGTGGTGTCCACAAGTGGGAAATCGAGTGTAACTGGAAATTTGCGGCTGAACAGTTCGCATCTGACCAATACCACGCCTTGTTCTCTCACGCTTCTGCGATCCAAGTATTGGGCGCGAAACCAGACGACGAATCTTCTAAGAAATTAGGTGCTGCACAAACGGCTCGTCCAGTTTGGGAAACTGCCAAAGACGCGATCCAGTACGGTTCACGTGGTCATGGTTCAGGCTTCTTCTTCACAGAGAAACCAGACGCAAACGTATGGGTTGACGGTGAAGTTGCCAACTACTTCCGTGAAACTTACGACGAAGTTAAAGAGCGCCTAGGCGAGACTCGTGCACTGCGTCTTGCAGGTCACAACACCATGTTCCCAACTTTGTCTTGGTTGAACGGTACTGCAACACTTCGCGTATGGCATCCACGTGGTCCAAACAAAACCGAAGTATGGGCATTCTGTATTGCGGATGCTGAAGCATCTCAAGAAGTGAAAGAAGCATTTGAACGTTCTGCAACGCGTGCCTTTGGTCCAGCCGGTTTCCTCGAGCAAGATGACTCTGAGAACTGGATTGAAATTCAAAAAGTTTTACGTGGTTACAAAGCGCGTCAAAATAAACTCATTATGGAAATGGGTAAAGGCAACGAAAAAGTACGTGAAGATGGTATCCCGGGTATCACCAACTACATTTTCTCTGAAACTGCAGCACGTGGTATGTACCGCCGCTGGGCAGATTTATTGATCCATGAAAAATGGGAAGACGTGGAAAAAGCAGCTGACGAATATGAGAAGGAGCTTATGAAATGAGTCAAATCAGCTTAGAACTTCATCACCAAATTAGTCAGTTCCTGTATCGCGAAGCAAAATTGCTAGACGATTGGAAATTCCGCGAATGGTTGGATACGTTAGCTGAAGATATTTCTTAAACGCTACGTACCACACCAAACGCACAAACCCGTGACCGTCGTCGTTCAGTTGAACCACCTACCACTTGGGTGTTCAACGATTCAAAAGACCTTTTAGAGCGTCGTGTAGCGCGTCTGGAAACCGGTATGGCTTGGGCTGAAGAGCCTCCGTCACGTACCACCCACATGGTGAGCAACGTGATCGTAGAGCCAACTGAAGTTGAAGGCGAATACGACGTGTACGTAACCTATTTGCTATATCGTACGCAAAAAGAGAAAGACATTGTCATTTACTGCGGTAAACGTCATGACAAGATCCGTAAAGTTGAAGGCGGCCTCGGCTTCCAGATCTTCAACCGTAAGATCACGCTTGATCAAGCGACATATAGCTCACATAATCTGAGTGTGTTCTTCTAATGAATAAGATTTTTGTTTGCCAAGTTGACGAATTAGACGAAGGCGAAGCGTTAAAAGTAGATTGTGGCGTAAACGGTATCGAAGCGCTGGCTGTATTTAACAATGGCGGTGAATTCTTCGCTATGAACGATAAATGCAGTCATGGTAATGCGTCAATGTCTGAAGGTTACCTTGAAGATGACGGTACTGTTGAATGTCCATTGCATTCAGCACGTTTCTGTTTAAAAACAGGTGAAGCATTGTGTTTACCTGCAACTGATCCAATCAAAACATTCCCAGTGATTGTTGAAGATGGTCAATTGTTTGTAGAGATGGCAGGAGAGTAAGCATGGGTTGGCTACAAGGCGAAGTTGCACTTATTACTGGTGGTGGTTCAGGCTTAGGCTGGGCTTTGGTAGAACGTTTTATTGAGGAAGGTGCGCAAGTCGCTGTTCTTCAACGTTCAAAAGCTAAAGTAGATGCATTAAATGAACACTTCGGTGGAAAAGTTCTTGCGATCGAAGGTGATGTAGCCAGCTATGCAGATAACGTTCGTGCAGTTCAAGCAACTGTGGAACGTTTCGGTAAACTCGATTGTTTCGTTGGTAATGCCGGTATCTGGGATCACTATGCCGATATCGTCAATACCTCTGGTGAGCAGCTGGAGAAAGCCTTTGACGAGATTATGGGGATTAATACCAAATCTCTGATCCTTGGTGCGAAGGCTGCACTGGATGCATTGATCGCTTCTGAAGGTTCTATCATATTTACTTTGTCTAATTCGGCACTGTACTCCGCTGGCGGAGGCCCTGTATATACTGCATCTAAGCATGCGGGTGTCGGGATTATGAAAGAATTGGCTTATGAGCTTGCGCCTAAAGTACGAGTGAACGCGGTTGCGCCGTCAGGTATGAATGTGAATATCAAAGGCGCGGCATCGCTCGGTCAGGAAAATGTGGGCCTGCTCGATGCACGTGATCCTGAGAAAATTGCACGTGGCATGCCACTGAATTTCTTGCCTGAACCGGAAGATATGACCGGCTCATACGTGCTGTTGGCATCTCGTCAAAATAACCGTCCTCTGACTGGTGTTCTGATCAATGCAGAATGCGGTTTGGGTATTCGTGGCCTACGTCAGCCACGTGCAGGTTTCTTTGACGAATAAACATCTAGTCTCATTCAAATGGACTTACCGGCAGCCTCTTCTCTCAGGGCTGCTTTCCTTCTAGGAGTCTCTCATGGCCGTTAAACTTATTTGTGCATCGCACAGTCCTTTAATGGAATTTGCTTCGCCTCAAGATCAATCAAAAGAGCAAAAAGTTCATGCTGCTTTTGAAAAACTCTCTGCTGAAGTAAAAGCTTACGACCCAACCCTGATCATCACTTTTGGTCCTGACCATTTTAATGGTTTCTTCTATGACCTGATGCCAAGTTTCTGCGTGGGTATTCGTGCCAAAGCCGCAGGTGACTGGGATTATGGCAAGGACAATGACCATATTGATGTACCTGAAGACAAGGCATTAGATCTGGTTCGACGTGTACTGGATGAAGGCGTAGATGTTGCCTACTCATACCGTATGCAGGCTGACCATGGCGTGACTCAGCCCTTACATTTCCTGTGTGAAGGTAAACTTGATCGTTACCCAACGATTCCAATTTTTATTAATGGCGCTGCTGCACCGATGCCAACCACCAAGCGTACCATCGCTTTGGGCCGTGCTGTGGGTCAATACATCAAATCTTTAAATCTTGAAAATGAGCGTGTGCTTGTTTTAGGTACCGGTGGTCTGTCACATGATCCACCTACACCACAAATGGGTGCAGTACCACCAGAAGTAGAAGAGTTCCTGATTGCAGGCCGTTATCCAACACCTGAAGCACGTCATGCACGTCAATCCAAGATTATTGCAGTGGGTCAAAAGCTGGCAGCAGGGGATACGTCAGTTGCCGTGCCTTTGAATGCTGAATGGGATATTGCCCTGCTAGAAACCTTCAAGCATGCTGATTTTGCAACATTAGAAGCGATGACTGAAGCTGAAATCCGCCATGATGGTGGTCGTGGTGGTCAGGAAGTCCGTTCTTGGATGGCTGCCTTCGCTGCCTTAAGCGAAATGGGTGAGTATGAAATGACCACACATTGCTATGAAGACATCAGCGAATGGATTGCCGGCTTCGGTATCGTATCTGCAGAGTTAAAAGGTTAAGAAAATGAGCAACGTAAACAACATCGTGATCGTGGGTGCTGGCCAGGCAGGTGCGAGCGCAATTTTAGAACTTCGTGGCAACAAGTATGAAGGCAAAATTACCTTAATTGGTGATGAAAGCCATCTTCCTTATGAGCGTCCACCGTTGTCTAAAGATGTGATTCTAAAACCTGAAGAAACCAAGATCGAAATCCTGTCGGAACAGAAACTGGCAGATTTAGGCGTAGAAACGATTCGCGGCAATGGCGTAGCGAAAATTAATGCCGAAGCGAAAACGGTTGAACTCCTGAACGGTGATGTTGTTGCTTACGACAAGCTCTTGCTTGCAACAGGTGGTGCCGCGCGCCGTTTGCCTAATTTCGATGCTTTGGGCAAACACGTCTATACCCTGCGTAACTTGGAAGATTCACAGGCACTGGTGCCTGTACTTCAAGCCGGTCGCCGTATCATCCTGATCGGTGGTGGCGTGATTGGTCTTGAGTTGGCATCATCTGCACGTTACAAAGACTGTCAGGTCACTGTGATCGAAATGGGTCCGATGGTCATGGGTCGTTGTTCACCGCAAATCCTGAGCGAATTCCTGCTGGAACAGCATCGTCAAAACCAGGTCGATGTGCGTCTTGAAACCAAGATTGCAGATTGCCGTTTAGATGGTGAAGAAGTCGTGGTAACGCTGGAAGGCGGTGAAGAACTGCGTGCTGATGCTGTAGTTTACGGAATCGGAATCGTGCCAAATGCACAGCTTGCGCTAGATGCAGGTCTGGATGTTGATGTTGCGATCAAAGTCAATGAACACTGCCAAACCTCGAATGCTGACATTTATGCAGCGGGTGATGTTGCGACTCAGTTACGTGACTGTGGCAATCACCGCCGCGTTGAAACTTGGGAAAATGCCAACCTTCAGGCAGGCATCTTTGCGCGTCACGTGATGGGTGTGGAACATCCGAAAGCCAATCCGGCCTGGTTCTGGACGGATCAGCTGAATATAAACTTCCAGTTTGTCGGCGATATGGCCGCAGCTGAATGGCATATCCGTGGTGAAATGGATGCAGCCAAAGGTGCAGACAATTCATTCGTGATGTATGGTGTGACAGATGGTCAGATCGTTGGCGGGATTACCGTGAATGCAGCCAAAGAAATGCGTCATTTGAAAAAAATGATCAGCAAAAATACGGCGTTTGATGTTGAAAAACATTTGGATATCGCGCAAGACTTACGCAAAATTGCTTAAGTTGTATTGAGATATCTTTGGACAGACCTATGTTTTGCATAGGTCTGTTTTTTATGCACGAAACTTGATGAATTTATCAAAAATTAAAACTTCATCTCAGCATGAATTCGCTATACGCTATTTTTGAAGTTGCTGATCCAGAACTTCTTGGCCTCGTTTAGGAGACTTATGAGTTCTTCATCTTCATTGCCGGTCACGGCAAGTATTTACGCTTTATTGGTGCTGATCTGGGCGACAACGCCACTGGCGATTGTCTGGAGCGTGGCCGAGATTCACCCGATGTGGGTGCTGATCATTCGCTATTTTGGTGCCTCGATTATTGCGTTGTTCCTGTTGAAAATCATGCGCGACCCGCTGCCTTTTGACCGCACTTCAATGAAAAGTTATCTGGCAGGCAGTTTGAATTTAATCGGCGCGCAGCTGTTTATTTATCTGGCGGCCAATTATCTGACCTCAGGATTGATGGCACTGATTTTTGGTTTTTCACCGCTGATCGCCGGTTTAATCGGTCATGTGATTTTAAAAACCCATAAGTTGATCTGGCTGCAATGGCTCGGCATGGCAGTGGCCGTCGCCGGTTTGTGTTTTGTTTTCGCCGACTCGGCAGACAGCAAAATTAATCCTTGGGGTGTGGTGTTAATGCTGATCAGTATGGTGTCTTACATCAGCTCGATCTTCTGGGTTAAACAGATCAGTGCACCCTTGAGTCCGATGTCGCAGGCGACGGGTTCATTGCTGGTCTCCGCAGCGAGTTCAGTCATTTTGGTACCCTTTATCTGGCAACATATGCCGACTCAGTTGCCTAGCACACAGGCAATGATTGGTTTTGTATTTACCATGATCATGTCCTCGATTGTGGCAATGCTGTGTTATTTCTGGCTGATTCGCCGTCTAAATGCTTCGACTGTCTCATTGAGTAATGTGATGACGCCGGTGATTGCTCTGGTATTGGGAGCAACCTTAAATCATGAAATTATCAGCAGTCATGCTTTTGCGGGAATTGCTGTGGTGATGTTCGGGATCATCATGTATTTCTGGAAAGAGTGGCGCGAACAGTATTTTTCCAAGCATTAAAACTGTAAAAACCAAAAGGGCGAAAGCCCTTTTATTATTTGAGTAGAGAGTAAAGTGATTCAACAACGTGGGAGATCACGACTAAGCAACAATTTGTAAAACAACTTTCAAAAATAAATGATTAAGATTTTGATACATAAATCATTCAAGCTTGCACAAGCTTATTTAGGACAGTGTCAGGATGTCTGAATCCAATAAAATCGTAGTTTATGCAGCTCTATTTGGTAATCTGGCGATTGCGCTGGTTAAATTTGTTGCGTCCTATATAACCAATAGCTCTGCCATGTTCAGTGAAGCAATTCATTCGGTAGTGGATACCTTGAATGAAATTTTACTGCTGTATGGGATGAAAAAATCAGAAAAACCTGCAAATGCCAAACATCCTTTTGGTTATGGGCGTGAACTGTATTTTTGGGCCTTTATTGTGGCACTGATGGTTTTTGCGTTGGGTGCGATTGTATCCATCTATCAGGGGATACAGCATATTCTTCAGCCTGAAGTCATGCAGGATCCATTGATCAATTATATTGTGCTAGGTCTGGCGATTCTTTTTGAAGGATTTTCATGGTCAGTGGCTTTAAAAACTTTTCGTAAACAAAAGGGAAATCTGGGATATTTTGAAGCATTTCGACACAGTAAAGATCCAACGACCTTTACCGTGTTATTTGAAGATACTGCCGCCCTGTTTGGCTTGGTGATTGCTCTGGTCGGTATCTTTCTGGCGCATCAACTGAATATTCCTGAATTAGACGGTGCCGCATCGATTTTAATTGGTATTGTTCTGGCGGTTTCTGCCTGGTTTCTGGCACGTGAAACCAAAGGTTTGTTACTGGGTGAAACGGCAGATCCAAAACTGCGTGAAGATGTATTGAACATTGCTCAACAGGATGCGGCAGTTTTCAGTGCCAATGGGGTATTGACTGAGCAGATGGGCGCTCAGCAAGTCATTGCATCATTGAGTCTGGAATTTAAAGATGATTTAACTTCTGATGAAATTGAAGCCTGTGTCAACCGGATCGAAGCGCAGATTAAACAGCTGCACCCGGAAATTATTGCTTTATTTGTGAAGCCGCAAACCAAGGCCGTATGGCTGGAACGAACTCAAGGTCGTGTATAAAGATCTAAAAAATGCTTGAGGTTGGTATTTTGATCTCAACTTGCCTTTCTCGCACAATTGATGTGATGATACTGAGGTATGGCGAATTTCATCATAAAATCATCAATGGGCAGACATGCTTTTGTCAGCATGGGCTTATAAATATTGAGTATCATTTTGTATTTTTAGACAGAAGGACAAGAGCAATATTTTTCTAGATAATCCCAGACTTCAGCCAGCCATAAGGCCGATGAAATGCCATTTTTTTGCTAAAAATAACAAAAACATACATGATTTTCTGTGACGGATTTCATACTATGTTGCAGTGTGCCTGTTTTTAGTTTGTATGCTCATTAAAAGATGCACCGCTTGACCATTTCAAGAGGTTGTTGTCTTGCATATAGCGAATAATAAATAGTGGATGTTTATGCAAGATCTTCTCAAAACTAAAAAATTCCAGTTAATCACGGAATCCAGTTGGAAACATCTCTGGTCTAAGCCAGTGTTTGAGTATCTGCATTCAGATCATTTCGACGGAAAACAGTTTCGTAATCTTGAGCATGCTTCTCTATCGCGCGGTCGCTTTGATTTATACAAATGGCTCATTACCCGAAAATCCAAGACCTGGAATGTCAATCTTGACGAAGAGCGTGCCGAGTTTTTTTCTCGTCCGCGCGCATTGCCACAGCAGCGTCCAGATGCAGCTCTGGATGACTGGCAAGTCTGGTTTATTGGTCACGCCACCACATTAATTCAGATCGGCCCCTATAACTTCCTGACTGATCCGGTTTGGGCTGAATATGCCAGTCCATCGGCTTCCACAGGGCCGCAGCGGGTCATTCCGGCTGGCATTGCTCTGGATGAGTTACCTCAGATTGATGCCGTACTGCTCAGCCATAACCATTATGATCATATGGATCTGGCTAGTCTGGAATGGCTGCACAACACTTTTGAGATGCCTATTTATACTGGTCTGGGTAATGCCTGGTATTTGCCAGAACATTATACCGTGCATGAAATGGACTGGTGGGAAAGTGCCTTTTTTGAAGAGATCCGGATTGTCTATACGCCGGCTCAACATGCCTCAGGGCGCGGCATGCGCGATCAGAACTGTGCACTTTGGGGAGGATTTTCTTTATTACATGGCAAGGAACATTGTTTTTTTGCCGGAGATAGTGGCTACGCCTCACATTTTAAAGAAATTCGTAAACGTCTGGGTGCACCGCGAATTGCCTTACTCCCGATAGGAGCGTATGAACCGCGTGAACTGATGCGCGCGATCCATATGAATCCGGAAGATGCCTTTCATGCCCATCATGACTTGCAGGCCAAATGTTCACTGGCGATTCATTACCGTACTTTTCAGCTCACGGATGAAGACCGGGATGCGCCGGAACATGAGTTGCATGAGATCATCAAGCATTCTTCCAAGTTGATTAATCCGTTTTATTGCATACGTGAAGGCAAACGAATTATTGTTTAAATATTTTACTCTGTTCCTGTTGGATGAGTTGAATGGCCACTACAGAAAGCATCAGCATGGCGGTATTCATCACCACAGGATTGAATGCTGCAGTAAGTTGCAACGGGGCTGTGAATGCAATCAGCAGTAGTAATCCAGCAAGTCCGATAATATTCAACCCATGCAAGAGTATGGACCGGTTCCATTTCAGAAAGCATAAGCCAAATAGCATTTCACATCCTCCGGAAAGTCCAACCAAGACTTTGGCCAGTGCCAGCTCAAAACCCATATTTTGCCAAATGCTAATTTCAGCGGGTGATTGGAACAGAATTTTTGGAATGAGTCCCTGATAGAGCCATAGTATGACCAAAGTCAGCTGGATAGTACGCAGTGGTTGTAGGAATACAGGTTTAGGATTCACGAACAGCTTCTTCCAGAAAATGGCGTTTATTTTCGCTGGATGGAATCAGGCAATACTCGGTTTTACCAAATAGCTTGTAACGATTTAAAGCAATCACACGATACAGAAAGTCGCGGATAAAACGCGGAACCAAATAACCTGCGCTCATTAAATTAAAAGGAAAACCGAGATGCTGCAGTACTTTCAGCAAGGCAGTCGATTCGGTATAGAGTGTGCCATCTTGAATGACGAGCATCGTGGTGTAATGTTCAGTGGGCATCTGATAATGTTCGAGCAGAGCTGTACCTAAAGGCGATTGGGCGGAAACCAGTTTAAACTGAATCTTTTTATCGTATTTAATCAGAAACCGTGTCCAGCCATTGCAGATTACGCAAACAGCATCAAATACAATGATGTCGTGTTGTTGAATGATGTCTTTAATATTCGGATGCATTGTTGTATTTCTTCTTGTGCTGACTTGCTTCTATAGTGCTTGATGCCGCAATAAAAAACCACCCGAAGGTGGTTTTTGTACATGTCTAAACTGGCTTAGAGAAAGCTAGGCAAACCTTTGGCTGGATCAGTTTCACGTGCTGCTTGGGCATCTGCTACAGTCATGCCGAGTGCTTGTGCTACGCCTTCGCCGTAGGCTGGATCACAGCTATAACAGTTGCGGATGTGACGGTATTTGATGAAATCTAGCGCATCACCCATCGCTCCGGCCGTGTTATTAAACAGAGCCTGTTTCTGCTGGTCATTCATCAGGTTGAACAGGGCGCGTGGCTGGCTGAAGTAATCATTGTCATCTTCACGGAAATCCCAGAAATCGGCATCACCGGTGATTTTCAGTGGAGGCTCTCTGAATTCCGGTTGTTCCTGCCACTGGCTAAAACTGTTCGGCTCGTAATGTGGCAATGAACCATAGTTGCCATCCATGCGGCCTTGACCATCACGGCGGTTCGAATGTACAGGACAACGTGCAGCATTGACTGGAACCTGTGAATGATTCACGCCAACACGGTAACGCGCTGCGTCGGCATAGTTCACTAAACGTGCCTGTAACATACGGTCCGGTGAGTAGCTGATGCCCGGTACAAGATTACTTGGTGCAAAGGCTGCCTGTTCTACATCCTGGAAATAGTTTTCCGGATTGCGGTTCAGTTCGAATTCACCGACTTCAATCAGTGGATAATCGCCCTTTGGCCAGACTTTGGTCAGGTCAAATGGATGATAAGGCACTGTTTCGGCTTCCAGTTCCGGCATGATCTGAACGTACATTTTCCATTTTGGATAGTCACCACGTTCGATGGCATCAAACAGGTCGGTCTGGCTGCTTTCACGGTCTTTGGCGATCAAGTCTGCAGCTTCAGCATCGGTCAGGTTCTGGATGCCTTGCTGGGTACGCATATGGAATTTTACCCAGAAGCGTTCATTTTTGGCATTGATAAAACTGAAGGTGTGACTGCCAAAACCATGCATATGACGGTAACCGGTCGGAATCCCGCGGTCGGACATGACAATGGTCACTTGATGCAAAGCTTCAGGCAACAGTGTCCAGAAATCCCAGTTATTGGTGGCGCTGCGCTTGTTGGTTTTCGGGTCGCGTTTGACTGCTTTATTCAGGTCAGGGAACTTGCGCGCATCCCGCAGGAAAAACACCGGGGTGTTATTGCCGACCAGATCCCAGTTGCCTTCTTCAGTATAGAATTTTAAGGCAAAACCGCGAATATCGCGTTCCGCATCGGCCGCACCACGTTCACCCGCCACTGTTGAGAAACGGGCAAACATTTCGGTTTTTTTGCCGACTTCAGAGAAAATTTTAGCGCGGCTATATTGGGTAATATCATTGGTCACGGTAAAGGTACCAAAAGCACCTGAACCTTTGGCATGCATACGACGCTCTGGAATCACTTCGCGGACAAAGTTGGCCAGTTTTTCATTCAGCCATAAATCCTGGGCAAGTAAAGGTCCACGCGCACCTGCCGTCATACTGTTCTGGTTGTCGACCACAGGGGCACCAGCTTCAGTGGTCAGGTGGGTGACAGGGCATTTTTTAAAATCTTGGCTCATCTTTCCTCTCCAAGTTTTGAATATCTTATGTCGTTTACCTAGTATTCATAAAATATTGAGATATATGCTAATCAGATCAGGTTTCGCTATATTTACAATATCTTTAAATAAAGGGTGTTACAGCACAAAACGGAATTCAGGGTATAATTGAGTGAGCTCACTCAAAAAATATTTTTAAATTTAATAAAGTTTAAAATGTTGAAAATTAAATGGTTACTCTTAAAAAGTAACGGGTTTTCCACTCTGTGACAATATCAAATTCTATATATTTTGAATAACTCGAATAATGAATGGGATTAAACGAAAATAACAATATCTAAGTCGATAATATGTTTTTATCAAAGGATAAAAATAATAAGTGAATAGTATTGTTTAAAATAAATTTTATAACTGATTTATTTTAAACGTTTTTTTAATCGAGTTTTGTTGGGCTGAAGAAACCCATAAAAATAATGAATGAAATAAGGGTGTTTTCTGGCTTTAACTCCCATTTTTGCATATAGAAAATCCTGGCTAAATGGGCTTTATTTTTGAAAAAGCATTGGCAAATATGCTTGAAAATTAGTCAGTCGGCTCTATAATTATCTCACTCCTTCCTCCAAATTATATAGAGAGCAAGATGGCCAAGAAAAAAACAGCCGAGCAGGTAGTGATCCACAATTTTGTGGCAAAACACATGCATGAAGTCAACAAAAGCCAGGTTTTTGTAGATCGAAAGAAAAATTCAAAACGTGGCTACAACAAGCACAGACAAGGGCGATATTCCATGGAAGATCGCCCTTTTTTAATGGCCGCTTAAGGTCTGTAAGGTGGCTGGGGACGACGTGGGGGCTGCTTAGGATTAGTTTTAACTGGAGAGAGCGGGGCGACAGGTCGGTTGTTACGAGTTTGCGAATATTGATTTGGATACCGGGATGATGTTGTCGATTCATCCGCGATTAAGTCATTAAAGAATTTATTGAGTTTGCTTTGCACTGGTGCTTTGTGGTGAGGGGAATGAGGCTGTGGTCTGGCCTGCTGAAAACTGGCAAATTGATCTTTTTGTTGGTGATAGAGTCTGGCAGCAATGACGGAGGGGTCATCTCTGCCTAAACGCCGCCGTTGCGATGCCGAAATTTCAATGCCCAATAATGGAGTCATTTTAGGCCGATCGGCATAGCTCATTGCTCGATTGCTGGCGTGGCGTATATAAGATGAACCGGAATTATGAGCTTCTTTGCGGGCAGCCAAGGCCGGTGCAAGAATGACCACATAGAACACCGCAAAAATCATGAACAGGATGACCAGAAATTCCATAACCACCTCTACCACTGTCGAGGGACTGGAAAAAGTCCCGTATTAGGCACTCACCATACGTGATGCAGATTTCACCATATCCCCTAAACCATGGGTTCTGAAATAATATTCTAGCCAGCTTTTTACCATGAGCGGATTGTCCATTTTTAACACATGTTGCAGCAATTCCTGTGCATCACTCATCGGAACATGACAAATGGTTTTACGTACCCGCAAAATATTACTTGAACTCATCGACAGGGTGTTAAAGCCCATGGCCATGAGCAAAACTGCAGACAGCGGATCGCCTGCCATTTCACCGCAGATACTGACCGGTTTTTCATTGCGATGACAGTCCTGTACCAGACGGGTCAGGGCACGCAGTACTGCAGGGTGTAAATGTGAATAGACATTCGCTACCCGCGGATTATTGCGGTCCACGGCCAACAGATATTGGGTCAGATCGTTGGAGCCAACCGAGAAGAAATCCACCAATTCGGAAAATTCATCAATCTGATATAGTACGCTGGGAACTTCCACCATAATACCGAGTTTAGGCTTGTTTACCTTGACCTGTTCTTCTTCCTGAATCGCCGCATGATCACGTTCCAGCAGATAGAGCGCTTCCTCGACCTCGCTGACACTGGTCACCATCGGCAGCAGAATATGCAGGTTATTCAGTCCGATACTGGCTTTGAGCATGGCGCGAATCTGTGAAGAAAAAATTTCCGGATGATCCAGGGTAAAACGAATGCCACGCCAGCCGAGTGCCGAATTTTCTTCTTCAATCGAGAAATACGGCAGGTCTTTGTCTGCACCAATGTCCAGCGTTCGCATCACCACCGGTTTATTGGCAAAATGACTGAGTTGCTGACGATAAATCGCACGTTGTTCTTCCTCGCCCGGGAAGCGGTCACGCAGCATAAACGGAATTTCAGAACGGTATAAACCGACACCTTTGGCACCGCGCTGCACGCCACGCACCACATCAATCATCAGGCCGGTGTTGACGTACAGTTTTACGGCGATGCCATCCGGGGTAATTGCATCTTTGGTTTCGTACTGACGCAAATCTTTGGCAATCTGTTCTTCTTCTTTTTGAATTTCTTTATAGCGACTGCGCAGGCGACGTGGCGGATTAATAAAGACCCGACCCTGATGCGCATCGACAATCATCTCCACATCATCGAGGGTATTGATTGGCAGTTCGGTTACACCGACTACGGTGGGAATGCCAAGGGCACGCGCCACGATCACCATATGCGAGTTCATGGCGCCTTCGGTAGTGACAATCGCGGCAATTTTATCCACGGGCAGTTCAACCAGTGCAGCCGTCGATATTTCCTCACCAATCAGAATACTTTCATCGGTCAATTCACGGTGACTGGCATCGGCTTCCTGTAAACGTGCCAGAATGCGGCGACCCAGATCTTTTAAGTCCGCCACTCGCTCACGTAAATAATCATCTTCCATCTGGGAAAATTGTGCCACATGATTGTCAATGACAATTCGCACGGCGCCTTGTGCCCAGTGACCTTCACGAATAAAGGCCTTGATTTCTGAAGGCAGGGCATTTTCATCCAGCATACGCAAGAACACGCTAAACAGTGCGCGTTCCTCGGCCATCAACGCATCCTGCATTTTGTCATCTAGCGACTGGATTTCTTCGCGGACTGAATTCAGGGCGTTATCTAATAGCTCCAGTTCTTCGCTAATGTCATCCGCTTCACGGTCAGGGACTGCGGCAAGATCTGCTGGCGGATAAAGAATCACTGCACGACCTAAGGCAATACCACCGGAGCCAGAAACTCCCTGAAAGGTTTTATAAGCGGGCAGGTTGCTCGGTTTACGGAATACATCGATATTGCCAACGGCATGGGCATGGGCGATGACGCCAGAAAGCTGCGCACAGAGTGTGACCAGAAAGGATTCAGCAGCTTCAGAAAAGTCCTGTGATTCTTTATTTTGAACCACCAGCACACCCATGACCTTACGACGGTACATCACCGGCACACCAAGGAAGGAGTTATAAATTTCCTCACCGGTTTCAGGTAAAAACAGGAAGCGCTCGTGTTTAGGGGCATTGTCCAGATTGACAATTTCCTCACGCTGCCCAACCAGGCCCACCAGACCTTCGCCGGTTTGCAAAGACACATGGCCGACAGATTCTGCATTCAGGCCTTTAGACGCCATGAGCAGATAACGCTGATTGCGTTCATCGAGGAGATAGATCGAGCAGACATCAACCTGCATGGCCTCGGCCACATGTTTGACCATAATGTCGAGTGATTCATGCAAACTGGTGGACGCATTGATCTCCTGAACAATACGTCTCAAGGTGTCCAGTTGCATATTCGACATAAGGTCTGCTCCGTCTATTCAGAATTTCAGTGATTAAGTTTATTTATAACAATAGCCGCGTAAAAAATCTGCATTATTTATGCGATTTTTTAAGGTTTTTGCTGGGGCAGTTGCTGACACAACTCCACCAGGGCTTTGCGGTAAACATCACGTTTGAAATTCACGACTTGACCGAGTGGGTACCAGTAACTGACCCATTGCCATTGATCAAATTCGGGCGGATCAGACAGATTCAACTGAATATGCTGAACGGGGGCCGTGAGTTTGAGTAAAAACCACTTTTGTTTTTGACCGATACAGACCGGATCAGAGTCCGTACGAATGTATCGATGCGGCAAACGATAGCGCAACCAGCCTTTGGTTTGCGCGACTATCTGGACGTGTTCGGGCAATAAGCCAACTTCTTCTCTCAGCTCACGATAGAGTGCCTGCTCAGGGGTTTCTCCATATTGGATCCCGCCTTGTGGAAATTGCCATGCATTATGACCAATGCGTTTTGCCCATAAAACCTGTCCAGCATCGTTTGCCAAAATGATCCCGACATTCGGTCGGAAACCTTCAGAGTCGATCATTTGGCTACCTAAAAATTGTTTAATTTATGCCTTTGCCATCGGGGAGCATTATTTCGTTATCCAACTCGAAAAAAGCAAAGTTTAAAAATGTTAAAATTGCTATGATCTTAACGAATTTCTATCGACTAGCGGAGATAGATTTACAATTTTTTTCTTAAATTTCAGTTTTAACGAGTATTTTCATGAAATTGGCGCTATTTGATCTCGATCACACCTTGTTAAACACGGATTCGGATCATTCTTGGGGAGAGTTTTTGGTCAGTGAGGGCCTGGTCGATCCAGTTCAGCATCGCGCCATGAATGACAAGTTCTATGACGATTATAAAAAAGGTGAGCTGGATCCTTATGCCTATAATGAATTTGTGTTCCAGTTTCTAACCCAACATGACAATGATTATTTGATTGAATTACATCAACTGTTCATGCAAAAAGTCATTCGTCCACAAATGCGTCCTGAAGGTTTTAAAGCCATTGAGCGCCACCGTGAAGCAGGGCATGCCTTAGTGGGGATTACCGCAACTTCAGACTTTATTACCGCACCCATTTTTCGTGAATTCGGAATTACTGAAATTATTGCCACCAATGCTGAAGTCATTGATGGGAAATATACTGGTAAAGTCATCAATACCGCATGCTATCAGCAAGGCAAGCTGGTGCGTCTGGAACAATGGCTGGAAGGCCGTGACGTAACCGAGTCTTGGGCTTATTCAGATTCGATTAATGACCGTTTCTTGCTGGAATATGCGGATCATGCGATTGCAGTGAATCCGGATGATCGCTTGGAAACTCTAGCCCAAGAACAAGGCTGGGAAATACAGGACTGGTCGATCTAATCACTCCGAACTCATTGATGTGATTATTAAGTACAACTTCGGTTGTGCTTTTTATTTGCCTCATTTGAATATTAATGTTTTTTCACAGTCCAGCTGAATCAGACATGCTATGCTCGAAAAACAGGACATGATAACAATAGTAGATTCTGAGGTATGAGATATGACTCACGTTCGACCACGTATGACACATCTGTTCCAACAGCTTGGCTTGGATGCCAGTGCAGAAGGTATTGAAACATTTATTCACGAGCATCAATTGCATAAAGATCTGACTTTACTGGATGCGCCGTATTGGTCAGAGGCACAACGTCAATTTTTAAGCGAGAAAATAGCCTCTGATGGCGAATGGGCGATTGTGGTAGATCAACTCAATGAATCCTTGCATGAAAATTCAACCAGTGAAGGATAAGATATAAAGCCAATCGTATGATTGGCTTTTTTAGACTATGACCTTACCTTTAGCGAATCCGTTTCCAGATCGTGACTTGTGACAGGGTATGTTGATACTTTCTGGCCGTTTCTCGAATCACAAAAGGCACATCTTGGGGTTCGTCCACCAATTCAAAGTGCTGGGTTAAAATGTTGGAAATACCAGCCAAAGTCGTGATCTTTTCCCCATCCTGCTGAAACCGCCCAGCCATTCGCTACGCGCCGTATGTTCTTCCAGCCAGGTATAGGGCGAACTCAGCATTAAAATTCCACCTATATTGATACGTTTATGAATCTGCAATAAAAAGTCTTTCGGATGATGCAGCCGGTCAATCAGGTTCGCTGCCAGAATAAAATCATAGTCGCTAAAATGTGCTTTCAGGTTGCAGGCATCGGCCTGAAAAAATTCCGTTTTTGACGCAAACTGTTCCAAAGCGACATCTTCAAGTGAACAGCTTTTTTCTTCGCTTAATTCACCTTCTAGCGGCAGCTGATAACGTACCCTATTGCCTTGAGCCAAATAGACTGCCTGCTGGATAAAACGTGCTGAGAAGTCCAGACCGGTCACCTGATCAAAATAGTGTGCCAGTTCAAAGCTGGCGCGGCCGGTAGCACAGCCAATATCTAAGGCACGATGACATGGCACTTGCTGAAAATAGGGTTGTGCCAGATCGACCAGTGTTTTGGCAAAATTAGCGATACCAAAATATTCGGGGCCGTACTGGAATTCCAGATATTGGGAGACCAGCTGGTCGCTTTCATAGTTCGAAGGGAAATGTTGCAATGCTTGATCAGAAGCGACGTAGCGAAAACCAGCGTGCTGGAAGAAATGCCGTCTGAAGGCATAGCGGGAACTATATAAAGCTTCATTGCCCGCCGAAATCCAGGAGCCACCTTTCATCAGGTTATGGCGACCATCAAAGGTTGGTGTACTGAAATCATCATAAAGCGGATGCACCTGAAAACCCTGAAATGGATAGATCGGGGTTTCAGTCCACTGCCAGACATTGCCTTGAATATCGTAAAAATCACCCTGCTTGAAATGATCCACCGGACAGGAGCTGGTGCCGTATTTCAACTCGATATTGGCCTGTTCAGGACTTTGTAAATCTGGATCCAGGTCTGAAACGGCATACAGGCGATACCATTCATCTTCAGTCGGCAAGCGAATGGTTTTTCCAAGCTGTTGCGATTTCCACTGACAAAAGGCCTTGGCTTCATGATAATTCACTTCTACCGGCCAATCCCAAGGCATCGGCACTTCTTCCAGCATCAGTCGCAGTGACCAACCCAATACAGTTTTGCGCCAGAAACAGGGATGAGCAGCTTGTGAAAATTGCAGCCAGCCTAGACCTTCTTCACTCCAGTAGTGTTCGGTCTGATAGCCATCAGCTTCGACAAAGGCCAGAAATTCCTGATTCGATACCAGATATTTGGAGGCTGCAAAAGCTGCAACCTCGGCTTGATGCAGGCCGTATTCGTTGTCCCAGCCATAAAATGGATGGTTAAAATCTTTCTGTAGATGCACCTTACCTTCAGGCACATCCAGCAAACTATTATCCGGAGCCATGCCAGTAATGATATTGGCGCGCCACTGCGGATGCTGGCGTACATGTTCCAGAGCATGCTGGCGGATCAGCACGGAAGAAGTTTCCAGATGAATCCGTTCATGCTCAATGCCCATGATGATGGTCCACCAGGGGTTTTGCCAGTTTAAGGGCAGAGTCAGCGGAGCATGTTCAAGGATGTTCAGGATCAGGGCACGCACTTGATGCCGATAATCACGGACTTCCTGCACGGTAGGCCAGTCATAGTGCACTTCATCCAGATCGTCCCAGCTCATCTCGTCTACACCGATCGCGAAGATACTTTCAAAATGCGGATTTACGCGTTCGCTAATTAGCTTGCTGAGCAGTAGTTTATTGACAAAAAAAGTGGCGGTATGCGCAAAATAAAAAATTAGCGGATGACGTAAAGTAATTGGTTTGATGAAAAAAGCATCTTCATGCTTGAGGCATTCAAACAGCTGCTCATAAGTGTCAAAGGTATTCAGGAAATATTCGCGCAGGCAGTGCCGGGCAGTCTGTTCGTCGGCAAAATCAAGTGCCGGCGTGGGCAGCAGCATCGGTTTGGCCGAAAGCCATAGGCTGCTTGTATTGGTTTTATCTTGAGAGTGGGATTTTAGGGGAGAATCGAGCTGCATCCGTCAGGCTCCATCGAATAGTTTTAAGCATTCCTCTGCACTGCAAAAGAATGGAATTGTCTTAAAAATACTCGAAAGATATCGCCAGATGGGGTGTATTTAGGTAACAAAATGCTGCACCGTTTTGGATGCAGCATGTTGAGAAAAAATTTAAATAGACAGGGAGGCGCCTTGCATGAGCTGAACCAAAGCCTGTGCCGCTTTGGACTGCGTACGACCCGGATGCCAGACCATACCCAAGCGACGGTTCATTTCCAGATTAATATCCAGCTGGTGCAGGTCATGATTGACCAAAGTTTTTGGCAGTACCGACCAGCCTAAGCCAATCGATACCAGCATCCGGATCGATTCCAGCGGATTGTTACTCATACTGACTTTCGGTTTGATGCCCTGTTTCTCAAATTCGGCCAAGGTGATTTGCGAGGTATAGGTCTGTGATGAGGGCAATAGACTCGGGTAGTCGAGCAAATCTTCCAGACACAGATTTTTTTGCTGCGTCAGCGGATGAAACGGTGCCACCACAAAGACCAGAGGATCATTCCAGATAGTCACGTAATTTAGACGCGCATCACCACGGGGCGGCAAGGTTAAAAATGCTAGCTCCAGATCGCCGGCAATCACCTGTTCATGTGCTTGCTCGGAATCAACAAAATGCACATCCAGGGTCACGTCCGGATATTCCTGGACATAACGGCGCAAATGACTCGGCAGATGATGCAGGCCAATATGATGACTGGTACCAATTTTCAGTTTGCCCTGTACCTGACCCTGTTCATGGCTCAAAGTATAATGAATATCCCCGAGTTCATTCAGCCAGTTTTTCACTTTAGGCAACAGGGAGTGCGCCGCATGGGTGGCCTGTACGCCACGTCCGGCAGATTCAAACAGCTTGACCCCAAAGTATTCTTCGAGACTATGAATACGTTTGGTAACAGCAGGCTGGGTAATGAAGAGCTGATCTGCGGCCAGAGAAATCGAACCGGTTTCCATGACTTTCACGAAGGCTTCAAAGGCTGCGAGATTCATCTTAATCACCTATAAAGAATTTTTATGTGTAAATCTATTATTGTTATATTTTAAGAATAAATCAAAGTAAAATTAGCTCATTGATGTTGCAGTGTTGAATTACTATATATTTTCAAAGCTTTGGCATTTTAAAAACTAAAAAAGACCACCTATGCAGGCAGTCTTTCATCAGGAACCTCGACAGAAGATTCTTAGACGGTAATGTCCTCATTCTGCTGTTGATTATTACCCTCCCAGATTTTTTCATGAAAGAAGAAAGCCACTGCTTGTACCGTTGGCTCTAATAAACTTAAGGCAATGGCCATCGTCAAACTGCCGGTTACCAAGTATCCCACAATCATCGCCACAGTAATGTGCATAATGTAGTAGCTGAAGGTCTTTTTGAACATGCGTTGGTTGTTGTCTACAAAGCGTTGAATATGTGCCATGTCGAAGTTCCTCAAAATCATCATCTCTGCCGATGAAGAAATAATAATAATTCTCATTTAATTTGTAAAAACGAATATTTTTTATAAATTAATCGGAAAACTAGATTTATAAAAATAAAACTAAAGCATGATTTGATTCAGCTTTTAAAAGATTCCAAAAAGTTTTTTAACTGATAAAAATGATAAATTAGATTTATGTGATTGCAGCGATATAATCAAAATCAGAGAAAGAATTTACCCAGTCCAGTGGAGTACATCGACATGGCAGGCGCAACCCAAACAGCAAAAACATTATATGATAAATTGTGGGACGACCATTTAGTAACGCAACGTGATGATGGTTCTGCCTTACTGTACATCGATCGTCACTTATTACATGAAGTGACTTCTCCACAGGCCTTTGAAGGTTTGCAATTGGCCGGGCGCAAGCCATGGCGTTTAAGCGCGAATATTGCCACACCGGATCATAACGTACCGACCTCGAAAAAAGAGCGTGAACAGGGTGTTGCCGGAATTGAAGATGAAACCTCGCGCATCCAGGTACAAACTTTGGATGATAACTGCAAGACCTTTAATATTGTTGAATTTGATATTAATGATATCCGTCAGGGCATCGCGCATGTGGTCGGGCCGGAGCAAGGCTTGACCTTGCCGGGCATGACTGTGGTCTGTGGTGATTCGCATACAGCAACCCATGGTGCTTTTGGCTGCTTGGCGCACGGTATCGGTACATCAGAAGTTGAACATGTATTGGCGACCCAATGTCTGGTTCAAAAGAAGATGAGAAACATGTTAGTGCGCGTTGACGGCAAATTAGGTCAAGGTGTGACACCAAAAGATGTAGTCTTGGCGATTATTGGCAAGATTGGTACCGCAGGTGGTACAGGCCACGCGATTGAATTTGGTGGGCAGGTGTTCCGTGACATGTCAATCGAAGGTCGTATGACCGTGTGTAATATGGCGATTGAAGCCGGTGCACGCGTGGGTATGGTCGCTGTCGATGACAAGACTATTGAATATGTTAAAGGCCGTCCTTATGCGCCGACTGCAGAACAGTGGGATCAAGCGGTTACATATTGGAATACCTTACATTCGGATGAAGATGCACATTTTGATACAGTAGTCGTGTTGCAAGGTGAAGAGATCGAGCCGCAAGTGTCTTGGGGGACCTCTCCTGAGATGGTTATTCCAGTGTCTCAGGCAGTACCGACTTTGGAACAAGCCAAAGACGAGGTACAACGCAATGACTGGAACCGTGCTTATCAATATATGGGCTTAAATGCCGGTCAGGCCTTGGCTGAGATTCAGCTGGATCGCGTATTTATCGGTTCATGTACCAATTCGCGTATTGAAGATATTCGTGCTGCAGCCGAAGTGATCAAAGGTCGTAAAGTTGCCGCCTCAATTAAACAGGCGATGGTAGTTCCAGGTTCTGGTCTGGTCAAAGCTCAGGCAGAAGCGGAAGGCTTGGACAAGGTATTTGTCGAAGCGGGCTTCGAATGGCGTGAACCAGGCTGTTCAATGTGCTTGGCCATGAATGC
Source organism: Acinetobacter sp. NPDC052428 (assembly GCF_044547685.1). Classification (GTDB taxonomy): domain Bacteria; phylum Pseudomonadota; class Gammaproteobacteria; order Pseudomonadales; family Moraxellaceae; genus Acinetobacter; species Acinetobacter lwoffii_G. The sequence goes on along the minus strand of NZ_JBIUAT010000003.1, from coordinate 158,274 downwards.
CGACAAATTACAGCCGGGCGAGCATTGTGCCTCGACCTCGAACCGTAACTTTGAAGGTCGTCAGGGCAATGGCGGTCGTACCCATCTGGTGAGTCCAGCCATGGCAGCTGCTGCTGCGATAGCCGGTCACTTTGTTGATGTTCGTTCATTCTAGTTTAAGCCCTCATCCTGACCTTCTCCATGAGCCAAATGGCGCAAGAGAAGGGGTTCCCTCTCCTGAGTGAGTTTTAAGCACTGCTTTAAAACGAAGCGCAAGTGAGGGCTAGGGAGAGGTTACGGATTCATTGGGAAATAAATATGAAAGCTTATACCGTTGAACAAGGTATCGTTGCACCTTTAGACCGTGCCAATGTCGATACAGATTTAATTATTCCAAAACAGTTTTTGAAATCGATCAAACGTACCGGTTTTGGTGAAAATTTATTTGATGAATTGCGTTACTTGGATGAAGGTTATCCAGGTCAGGACAATTCAGTTCGTCCGATCAATCCGGACTTTGTCTTGAACCAGCCACGTTATCAGGGTGCGTCTATTTTAATTTCACGTGCCAACTTTGGATGTGGTTCTAGCCGTGAACATGCGCCGTGGGCTTTGAGTGAATACGGTTTCCGTACTGTTATTGCGCCAAGCTTTGCCGATATTTTCTTTAATAACTGTTTTAAAAACGGTATGTTGCCCGTGATTTTGGCTGAAGATATTGTTGAGCAGTTATTTAAGGAATGTGCGGCAGATGAAGGCTATCAACTGACCATTGACTTGCAGGCACAAGAAGTTCGTACCCCTACGGGTGAAAGCTTTAAGTTTGAAGTCGATCCATTTCGCAAGCATTGCCTGTTAAATGGTCTGGATGATATTGGCTTAACTTTGCAGGTGGCGGATGATATTCGTGCCTATGAAGAAAAAACCAAACAATCGCGTCCTTGGGTATTTGCCGAAATTCATGGATAAATCAGTAAAAATTGTCATGGCATGACTGCGATGCCCTTGCTAATATCGGAAGATTATTGAGTTTTTTGATTGGGTAAGACAGACATTATGGCGAATTATTGGAAACAGTTGCTTGCTTTAAGTTCAGTATCGGTGCTGTTGACTGCATGTCAAAGCATCGACACGATGAAACTCAAACATGCCAAAGAAAATACTGAGAGCAAAAGCAATGCCCTGATCTACTGTACAGGGACGCCAGATTGCCAGTTCGAACGCTTCAATCAGACCATTATTGTCAACGCCGACAATGGCCGCATCAGTGATGAGGCGCTGAAGCAGAAACTGGTGCGCTTGAAGGCCAAAAATTTAAATCAGGCCAACCCGATTTATTTATCCGTGCCGGCAGGACAGCATGAACTGGTCGTGCGTTTCTATCCGATCAGTAAGGATAAAGCGGAAACTTTACATGTATTCCATCGTTTTCAGGCCAATAACCGCTATAGCTTAAAAATGTTCCGTGACCGTAGTGCGCGTAGCAGCAGTTTATTAAATGCTTCGGCACCGGATCCGCTTTGTGTAGATCTGGTACAAGAGCAAAAAACCATTCGTCGTTTTTGCAAACCCTATAATGCAGTCACCGGGATTGCAGAGTTTGTAGAAAAGAAAATCTAACCTCTGTCAGGTCTGAATCTGACGTTTTAAACGGAAAATCTCATGTCTAAACAAATTTTGATTTTAGCTGGTGACGGTATCGGTCCTGAAATTGTCAAAGCGGCAGAGCAGGTGCTGACTCGTGTAAATGAAAAATTTAATCTCGATTTGACATGGGAACAGGGTTTACTCGGTGGTGCAGCCATTGATGCACACGGTTCACCGTATCCAGACGTGACTTCTGAACAGGCTAAAAAAGCCGATGCGATTTTGCTCGGTGCCGTGGGCGGTCCAAAATGGGACACGATTGAGCGTTCAATCCGTCCGGAACGTGGTTTATTGAAATTGCGTAGCGAACTGAATCTGTTTGCTAACTTGCGTCCAGCCATTCTTTATCCGCAACTGGCTGATGCTTCAAGTTTGAAGCCTGAAATCGTAGCAGGTCTGGATATTCTGATTGTGCGTGAGTTAACGGGTGGTATTTACTTCGGTCAGCCACGTGGTATCCGTGAACTGGAAAATGGCGAGAAGCAAGGCTACAACACTGACGTTTACTCAGAGTCTGAAATCAAGCGTATCGCTAAAGTCGCTTTTGAAATGGCCAACTTGCGCGGTGGTAAAGTATGTTCAGTGGATAAAGCCAATGTGCTTGAAGTGACTGAGCTGTGGAAACAGACAGTGACTGCGCTGAAAGATGCCGAATACCCTGAAATTAATTTATCGCATATGTATGTCGACAATGCCGCAATGCAACTGGTGCGTGCGCCAAAGCAGTTTGACGTGATTGTCACCTCGAATCTGTTCGGTGATATCCTGTCTGATGAAGCTGCGATGTTGACCGGTTCAATCGGCATGTTGCCATCGGCATCTCTGGATGAAAATGGCAAGGGCATGTATGAGCCTTGTCATGGTTCTGCACCAGATATCGCCGGTCAAAACCTGGCAAATCCATTAGCGACGATTCTTTCGGTGGCGATGATGTTGCGTTATACCTTCCGTGAAGAAGCGGCTGCTAAAGCGATTGAAGATGCAGTAGGTCAGGTCTTGGATCAAGGCTTGCGTACGGCAGATATCATGTCTGAAGGCATGCAAAAAGTCGGTACGGTTGAAATGGGTCAAGCAGTCGTTGCTGCATTGAACTAAGCCTGTTTCGATTCAAAAAAACGCAGCCTTGAGCTGCGTTTTTTTATGATAGAAATTTCAAAGCTTAAACGGCTTAACAGGTTCGGCCTGTGGTGCGTACCGCGGTGGCAATATTATCTTTGAGTAAGAAGGTGATTTTACATTGCAATTTGACGTCATAGCCGCCGGCAGGGCTTACTGACACTGGAATCGGTACAGTGCCTGTCCCTGTGGCAGGAAACTGCGCTACAGGCAAAGGAATGGTAATGGGGCGTTGTACCACATAGCTTAATTGCTTGGCGCTGCGTTCAGGCCCACTGATCTGCTGGTAACCTAAACGTTTTAGATCCAGAGTTTGATCGATCAGTTGGCTGCTTTGCCCAATGAACTGTTGTAAATAGGCATCACGCTGTGCAGTCGTTGAGGAGGTGGTGCTGCATGCACCAAGCAAACCCAATGCTGTGCAGCATACTAAAATCAGTGTGAACTTCATGAGCTGTCCTCACACCAAATAAAATGAGTGTAATCGCATTCCATGCAAAAATACTGTTGTGATTTGATAATCGGTAGAAGTTTAGCGTGGTGAGGTTGATCCCTGATTTAATCCGATCCAGGCTTTGAACTCGATGAGTACAGCTTAACAAGCTCTACCGGTATAGCGGATGGCTTGAACAATTTCATCTTTTAGGTCAAACCAGATTTAGCATTTCATCTCAATATTATAACCACCATTTGACGGCATCGGCATTGGTGCACCGATCGAAATGCTTTGACTAATATTCGGCGTGCCCATCGGAATATTCATCTCCCGAAAAATAGTGTAGCTGAGAAATTCTGCGGTTTGAATTGGTTGCTGGGAGGTCTTGAATCTCATTGCACGAAGATCAAGCTGGCTACGAACCTGTGCTGCAGTTTGACCCACATAAGGTTGTAGAGACTGATGCAGATGCTGATTGCCGCCGGTAACGCACGCAACGAGAAACAAGCTGGAAAGTAGGGGTAAGCATTTCATATTTATTATTTTTATACATGTTGTTTTTAATTCAATGAATAGTCGTGAATTTATGGATCTGTGTCAAATTATTTTATTGATTGATAAATAATTCAAGTAATAAAAAAGCCACTAAAAGTGGCTTTTGCTTGCGCTAAAACTTAGCGTGCACGATATGTGATACGACCTTTAGTCAAATCATAAGGTGTCATTTCAACCTTCACACTATCGCCAGTTAAAATGCGGATATAGTGTTTACGCATTTTACCAGAGATGTGGGCAATCACTTCGTGACCGTTCTCTAAACGTACACGGAACATAGTATTAGGAAGCGTCTCGGTGACAACGCCTTCGAACTCGATGAGTTCCTCTTTATTGGCCATAGCCTACCTGAATGAATAAATTGGAAAGGCGCAAATTATAGTCAATTTTTTTGCAAAATACAAGATGAAACGGGCGTTAGACTGATCATCTGCCAGTAAAATAGGCGAACTGTCACGATAATTTTTTTAACTAAAAAGACACCTGTTTCTGTTGTCAGTTTGGTCAATCACAGTTAATCTAAAATTAATCTTTTTAAGTATAAATGAAGTACATACAAGGAAGGCTTTTGAGTGAGTCAGCTAACGGATGCATCAGTCGTATTGCGTTTAGGCTATCAGGCGATTCGTCGTGCGGGGTTGCCAACAGAAGAACTTTTGACCAAAGCAGGAGTGGCTTTAAATCAGGTGGAAGCCAATGACCGTACGCCGCTGAGTGCCCAGTATGCCTTTTGGGTGGCGGCAGAGGAAGTCAGCAAGGATCCGGATATTGGATTGCATCTGGGGGAGCACCTGCCACTTTATCGTGGTCAGGTCATTGAACACCTGTTTGTTTCATCTGGAAATTTTGGTGAGGGACTGAAACGTGCTTTGGCTTATCAGCGACTGATCAGCGATGCCTTTGCTGCCAAATTAGTGATTGAAGATGATCGCTGCTATTTAACCAATGGTGAACAGCCTTTTGCTGAGAGTCTGGTCAATCGTCATTTTACTGAATGTGCCATGTCAGGCGTACTTCGTTTCTTTAAATTTATTACTGAAGGACGTTTTGAACCGATTTATATCGATTTTAATTTTTCTAAAGGGGCACCTGATGATGAATATTTCCGGGTTTATGAGTGTCCGGTCAGTCTAGGTCAGAAAGAAACCCGTTTGTACTTCGATCCGACTATCCTGGAATATCCGCTGTGGCAGGCTGAACCTGAGCTGTTGCAGCTGCATGAGCAACTGGCGATTGAAAAATTACAGGAACTGGCAAGATATGATCTGGTCGGTGAAGTCCGTCGTGCGATTGGCTCTACTTTGGAGAGTGGTGAAACCACACTGGAAACTGTAGCAGCACAACTGAATATCACGCCACGCCGTTTGAGAACGCAACTGAGTGAGGCACATACCAGTTTTCAGCAGATTCTCTCGGATTATCGTTGTCGTTTGGCCAAGCGTTTGCTGGCGAGTACCAATGAGAGCGTCGAGCGGATTGTCTATCTGACCGGTTTTTCCGAGCCAAGTACCTTCTACCGTGCCTTTAAACGTTGGACTAATGAAACGCCGGTAGAATATCGGAAGCGGAAGCAACGTTAAACGACCTCCCTAAGTCCCTCCTAAAAGGAGGGGTTTTTCATTACGGTATTTTCGTAGGTTGTGGTTCCCCTCCTTTCAGGAGGGGTTAGGGGAGGTAAATATTCTAAAAAATTTAAAAACTATTCCGGCATATTCAGCCAGTGCGGACCTAAGGGTAATTCAGGTAATTCAAACTGCGCCGGATAATCAGCATGAATAAAATACAAACCATCTGCTGGCGCAGTCACACCAGCAGCTTTACGGTCTTCTGCCGCGAAAATATTATCAATATGATCGGCAGCATACATGCCCTGACCAATTTCCAATAAACATCCCATGATATTGCGCACCATATGGTGCAGAAAGCCATCGGCCTGAATATCCAGTACCAGATACTGACCATGCTGAATCAAGCGGCAATGGCTGACATGACGAACGGGCTGATTGGACTGACAGGCTGCGGCGCGGAAGCTTTCAAAGTTATGCGTGCCTTCAAACTTTTTCGCGGCGTATATCATCTGTTCAACATCAAGCGGTGCATAGACATGGGTGACCTGTTTATGCAGCAATGCCGGGCGCACAGGGTGGTTATAGACCACATATCGGTAGCGGCGCGCCTGTGCCTTAAAACGGGCATGGAAGCTGTGATCCATTTCTTTGATCCACTGAATCGAGATGTCTTTAGGGAGTTGGCTATTGCAGCCCATTAGCCAGCCACGTTCAGAACGCACGGCATCCGTATCAAAATGCGCCACCATATTGGTCGCATGTACCCCGGCATCCGTGCGGCCGGCACCATGCAGGCTAATCGGTTGATCGGCAACTTTGCTCAGGACCTTTTCAATGGTTTCCTGTACGCTTGCAACTCCCGGCTGTTGAGTCTGCCATCCCCGATAATGCATCCCACAAAACTCAATTCCCACCGCAAAACGCTGCATAATGACCTCAAAACCTTATTGATCGTACCAATGACGATGCCATTGCTCTACAGTGTCGTATTGTAAATACATTTTCAGGGCTTTTGCATACAGATCCGCATGTCCATAACTTTCATTCAGCAAAATTTTGCAGTGATTCACCCATTCGGCAATGGCATAGCGCTGATCCGTCGCACCAAAAGGCACTTGGGTGGTTAAGACGCAAATACAGCCCTGCTCATAGAGTTGATCAATGAGCGCAATCATGGCGTCATTGACCGCCAGGTTGCCAGTGCCAAAACCTTGCAGAAATAAAAAATGCGGTGGTCGAGCCAAGAGGTTGTTCAGGTTATTCAGCTGCTGGGTCAGATCAACCGGCTGCATCATGATGCTCATACAGTTGAATTTAGCCGCTTTCACAATATCTTTAGCTTCGATCTGATAACACGCTTGACTGGTTTGGATTGCGATATTGGCTTCAAGACCTGCAAAGGCATTTAACTCGGTAGTATGCTGTTTCAGTGCAGTTTGCGCATGTAGCAGCTGATGATGGAATGCCAGATAGACTCCAGCGCTACATTCGCTGATGGAATCTAGTGCAAATTTCAGGTTATCCAGGGCATCACTAAATTCACGCTGTTCATTGCCTTGAGCATTCAGCAACGGATATTGGCTACCGGTCAGCACCACATGCGCCGAGTTTCCAATAAAATGTGCCAGTACTGCACTGGCATAACTCAGCGTATCTGTACCGTGAATAATCACAAAATGCTGGATTTGCCGCGATTGCAATTGCTGAATAAACTGTACCAGTTGCAACCAGTCGGTTGCTGTGCAGGCACTACTGTCCTTAATGGCGGGTGCATGGTGGCATTCTACAAAATACTGCTCTGCAAGTATCTGTTCGAGCTTTGGAATAAATAAATCAGCAGGCATCGGTGCGAGAGGATCCCCCACGCAGCCGAATGTGCCGCCCATATAAATTAATGCAATATTTTTTATCATAAAAAAAGCAGCCAATTATTGACTGCTTTAGTGTAAATCGAAATGCATCAAGATGCGATTTGATTCAGTAATTGCTCGGCGCGTTGTTGTTGCTCAGGAGTATATTCAGCTTCTCGCTCCGCAATGACTTCACGGGCAGCGGCATAGGCACCGAGTTGAATATATTGCTGCGCAAGATCCAGGTCGAGACCTGCTTCATTAACATCCAGTAATTCCGGGAAAGATTGCACCAGCGGATCATGCTGATCTATCGTTGCCTGAGCTGGTGTAGCAGGAAGATCGAAACTCATCGCTGTCGCAGCAGGCGCTTCTGGCGTGGTTTCTAAATGATCTAATTTGAAATCCATGCCTGATAGATTGGTTTGTGACGCTGGTTCTGCCACAGGTGCTGCAGCTGTCAAGCTAGACAGGTCAAACTCAGTCGCTGGCACTGCAGTTTTCTCAGCTGCTGGTACTGGCGTGTCAAGCGAGAAAGAAAAATCTAGAGGTTTGATTTCTTCAGTGGCAGCAGCTGTTTGTGGATGGTTACTTTCTAACTTGAGATCAAAGTCAGCAATTTCATTGCCGCTTATTTTCTTTTCAAAATTTGGCTCTAGAGTGTCACGAGCTGCAGAGGGTGAAACTTCAGTTGTAGTGGTCTCTACTTTAAAAGAATCGAAGTCAAATTGAATTTCATTACTGTTTTTAGCTGGTGTTTCAGTCGGTTCAGCCTGAGGAATACTAGGTGCGGTATTAAAATCTAAACTCTTATTCTCGACAGGCTCAGTCTTCGTTGTGACTGGTGCAGCAGGTGCAGAACTAGGAGTAAAGTTAAACTCAAGAGGTGATGGTTCTTCTTTCGCTGGAGCGATTTCCTGTTGTAATTGCTCGAATGCCAATTCCGTTTTAGTATCCGCAGGCAGCGTAGCTTGATTTAAGGCATCAAAGGCGGTGTTATTGGATACGGGCGTGGCAGGTGTAGCAGTCTGAGTCGATTCTGTAGCTTTTGTTTTTTCGTAAGCCGTTCTCTTTTCTTCAGCTGGGCTGAGTACATCGTCAATGTTGAGTGCACGAATATGATTAATGAGTTGCGTAATCGCAAAATCATCTTTCTGCAAGATATGAATATCTAACAGCAACAGATAAAGTTCGTGTTGGGAATTGTCACGATTCAGCGCCTGATTAATCTGCGCTTCGGCGGCAAAAAAATTACGTTCCTGAATTAGGCCTTCAATTTTCTTGCGTGTTTCTGCCGATAATGGTGTTGCTGATTTTTTTGTGACCCCGACTGGCTCCACTACTTTGGTTCTTTGTGGAGCAGCTTTTGAAGCAGAGCCAGGTTTTTTCGCTTTTACCGTTTTAGTTTTTGCTTTATCTGATTCTTGAGCATCTTGTCGTTTTTTAAAGACAATTAATACGATGATCAATATCACTAATGGAATCACATAAATCAGCATGTTTTACCCCTTGGGGATAGAGTAGTTTAAGTTCGCCTATCCCAATAAATCGTCATGTGTAACTTTTTAATTAATTGGCTTCTTATCTGCTTGTTGGGCTTTGAGCTGTTGTTGTAGCTGGGCCAGACGCGCATTTAATAACTGAATTCTGTGATCCTTCTGATTGAGTGCCAATTCTAATTCAGTTACGTTTCTCTGTAATTTAACGGTTTTTTCTCGGGCTGTCATAACTTTTAATGACAATTCCTTTGATGTTTGATTGCGTTCTGTGTTCTGGTTTGCAGAAACTTGCCCGGAATCGCGCTGGTTCTCAGCCACTAGGCTCATTTCTGCCTGATTCAGGCGGTATTTAGTCTTGCCAGTAGGCTTAGACGGTAGCTCGGTTTGCTTTGCCGCAGTGACTTTAATAGGCGCAGGTGTAGGATGAGTCGTATTTAAGTTCAATGCAGCACCTTTACGTAGACGATTGGCATTTCCTCCAATAAAAGCATGCTCATTGTCTTTTTTAATTTGTTGCATGACTTCATTGACCGGGCGCTGCTGCTGTTGAGCAATTCGTGAGGCAATTCCCCACAGTGACTCATTGGATTGAACTACATAAGTAGGTTGAGTCTGATTCGGAGTTGCTTTGACTGGTGAAGCTTTTGTAGTAACTGGAGCTGGAGTTTTCACCGGATTAGTTGATCCAGTTGATTTTCTGGCTTGTTCCTCAGCAAATTTTTTCACCAATGGATCACTGGAAGCAGTTTGATGATCAGAATGGGACTCTACAGCTTTCTGCATATTTGCTTTATTTGGTGCTGATGCACTTTGATTTGCTGGTATCGTACTGGTTGGTTTGTTTGTAGTCGAGGCTGCTGCAGGAGCCGGCGATGCAAGAGTTGCTTGTGAGGTCCTTACTGAATCTGAAAGCGCCGCTGCAGTTTTAACTGGGGCTTGAGTATCGGGTGGAGTTACAGCCTCGCTTTTCAATACAGGCGCAATCGCTTGAGCCTGAATCGCTGGACTTGATGTCATTACAGCTGGTGCAAATGCAGTTTTAGGAATGGAAGTGTTCGATAATGCAGGTGGTGCTGTGCGTTGCAAAGCCAACGGCTTTTCTAAAACCGGTGGCTTATTTAAGGCTGTGGAAGCTGCTGTACTGTAATGGCTACTTACGGGTAAGTTGAGTGCAATATCTTTTTCACTGACGACGACAACTGGTGCAAGCGGGCGTTCATTCTGTTTGAGGCTGGCTTTTAATAAATCGGTTTTAGCTTGTAAGGGCGTACGGATATGTTGCAGACGTGCAGCACTGCCTTCCTTGATTTTGACAATAATATTCAGCTCGCGCTCTGTCATGGGTCGAGAAGAGGTAATGGTAATAACCCCAGTGCCATTATTGCTGCGCCGAGTAAAAAAGTTCAAATGACCGGGTGGCTGATGCGATGCACCCATCGAGATTAAATCTTCAGGTGAAGCCAGACTGACTTCAATCGGCAAATTGATATCAGACTGCCGAAAAGTCATTTCTGCGTAAAGTAACTCCCCAGGGGCAGACTGAATCTGAACCGGATCTACATTAATCGCATAAATGTTTTGTGAAGCGACAATGGCTAAAATGGCAAGCTTTAATTTGTTATATACAGTCATCTTAATCGTGAGCTCAGTCATTATCGCATAGCGAAAATTATAGATTAACGGGATGTTTGTTTTTTGTAAAATACTTACGCAATAGTTACATAAAAAAGCCGATCAATAAAGATCGGCTTTTGGCTTTATATCCACAGGATATTAGGCATTTTTATAATCAATCAAAATACGTAGCATACGGCGTAACGGCTCAGCGGCACCCCAAAGCAACTGGTCACCTACAGTGAACGCACCCAGATATTCTTTACCCATATTCAGCTTGCGCAGACGGCCGACTGGAACGCTTAAAGTACCTGTTACAGCAACAGGCGTCAGATCAGTCATGGATGCTTCACGAGTATTTGGAACCACTTTAGACCAGTCATTGGCACGTGCAATGATGTCTTCGATTTCATCCAAAGGTACATCTTTTTTCAATTTCAGGGTTAATGCCTGAGAGTGACAACGCATGGCACCAATACGCACGCAGTGACCATCAATTGGCACGATCTGCTGGTTGCCCAGAATCTTGTTGGTTTCAACCTGACCTTTCCATTCTTCTTTCGACTGGCCGCTTTCCAGTTGCTTGTCGATATAAGGAATGAGTGAACCAGCCAAAGGAACGCCAAAGTTTGCAGACGGGAAGCCTTCACCACGTTGTAATTCAGCAATTCTAGAGTCGATATCCAGAATTGGAGAACGCGGATCATCTAGCAACTCTTTGGTATTGTTATATAAATAACCCATACCATTGATCAGTTCACGCATGTTTTGCGCGCCTGCACCTGAAGCGGCCTGATAGGTCATTGACGTTGCCCATTCCACCAGATTGTTCTGGAACAGACCGCCCAAGCCCATCAGCATCAAGGAAACTGTACAGTTACCACCGACAAAAGTCTTGGTGCCTTTAACCAAACCATCTTTGATCACATGCATGTTGACCGGATCAAGTACGATGATGGCTTCATCATCCATACGTAAGGTTGATGCTGCATCAATCCAGTAACCGTTCCAGCCTTCAGCTTTCAATTTCGGGAAAACTTCAGAGGTATAGTCGCCACCTTGACAGGTAATAATGACATCCATTTGCTTCAGACTGTTAATGTCTGATGCATCCATAAGTGCTGGGGCGGTCTTACCGCCAAATGCCGGCGCTTCACCGCCTGCATTACTGGTAGAGAAATAGAATGGCTCAAAATGAGCAAAATCATTCTCTTCAACCATACGTTGCATAAGGACGGAACCGACCATCCCGCGCCAACCGACCAGACCTACTTTCATGTCACTTTGCCTCGGTGCGTTAAAAAATCAAAAGGGATTCGAGTGTACCAAAAAGGGACCCAACTGCAAGAGCTACACAATCAAAACATCAATATTCTTGAGAGAAATATCTGCTTTATGATACATACAAAATTGATAACGTCATTTTTCTTTTAGAAAAAATAATAACTTAATTAAGAGCGCAGTTTATGATATGGGTTATCCAAATTCTGGCAATCATTGTCATTTGGTTAAGTTTCTGGTCACTGATACCACGCGATGAATGGTGGATTCGGGGTGCGGATTTTCCACGATTACAAATTCTGGTATTGGGCTTTATCGCCTTTATTCTTTTTCTCCTGGTTGATCATCCCTGGAACTGGTTGAATCAGCTGCTTTTTATCGGTCTGATGGCAGCTTTGGCCTATCAGTTGAAAATGGTATTGCCCTATACCTTTATCTGGAAAAAACAGGTCAAGCAGGTCAAGCATGATCAGCTGGATCCGCAACGTCAGATTTCCCTGGTCGTTTCCAATGTACTTACTACCAATACCAAATATCATTTACTGATCGAGCAGATCCAGATTCATCAGCCAGATCTGGTTTTGACTCTGGAAACCGATCAAAACTGGCAAAATGCACTCTCGGTGATTGAAGCTGATTATCCTTATCGCGTGCCTGTGCCTTTGGATAATCTGTATGGCATGCATCTTTATAGCAAGCTTGAACTCAGTGAAACCGAGGTTAAATTTATTCTGAGTGATGAAATTCCCTCAATTCATACCACGGTGATCTTACGCTCAGGACAACCGGTACAGCTCTACTGTCTGCATCCCAAACCGCCCAGCCCGACCGAGGCCAAAGATTCCACCTTACGTGATGCTGAACTGCTGATTGTTGGTGATCAGATTAAAGATCTGGATGAAAGCTGCATCGTGATGGGTGATCTGAATGACGTGGCCTGGTCACGTACCACACGCCTGTTTCAACGCATTAGTGGGCTGCTGGATCCGCGGGTAGGGCGTCATTATGTGAATACTTTTCACGCAGATTATCCTTTTTTTCGCTGGTCGCTTGATCACGTCTTTCACAGTACCGATTTTGCCTTGGTACACATGGAGCGTTTACCGCATGTGGGTTCTGACCATTTTCCGGTCTTTCTGGTTTTGCAAACCGGTCGGATATTCGAGCATATTCAGGAAGAATTAGAACAAACTGATGAAGATGAGCAGGAAGCACAAAAAGCTATTGAAGAAGGTATTCAGAAAGCAGAGAAAGAGGAAAAAATAGTCACTGATGAAGTTGCTCTGACATATAAAGAAGGGGGCAAAATCTCTTAGCTTTTTAGAAGAAAAGTGTACGATATTGCTTACAACAGTTTCCGCTTCTTGCGAATGGGCAGAGGTTGGGAATCTGGGTATTCTAGGTTTATCAGCACAGGGAGTCGAGAAAGGATATTCTCATAAGGAAGACGAAGCTGAATGAAGACATCATGGATATGATGCTGAAAGGGAAATCAAAAAAAAGCAGAACGAATTATAATATGTGAAAGCACAACCTCATTAACCCGAGTTTTACAGGATGTAGAGCTCGGGTTAAATTATTTCCAATGCTTATTTTTCTAATTTGTTGATAATTAAAATTATTTATTTAAGGCTATATTTTGAGAGTGCAGAAAGGAAATTGTCATTGTCAGTAATGATTCGGTCAATCAATCGGAAGTACTTCAGCTCTATCGTATGAATCTAATGGTCTGCCGCTGAGAAACCACAACTTTTACTCCAAGCGTTACAACACTCGCATCGTCTGGTCACTGCACGGATAAATGGCCGGCTAGTTGGACTGGCAAATGCGATTTCAGATAATTATCTGGTGGTGTATTTCCCGCATTTTTTGGTTGATCCCAAGTTGCAACGACAGGGCATTGGTCGTCTGATCATGCAAAACATGCTGCAATATTATTCAGGATTTCATCAGCAGATTTTAGTGGCCGATCAGCAGGCGACAGGTTTTTATCAAGCCTTAGGCTTCACGTGTGCGGGAAAAACGGAAGCCATGTGGATTTATCAGGGAACGGATCATTAAAATGATTTTAAGCTAGAGCCCTTCAAATCCCGTGATCAAATAGATTTAGTAAATTGATTTATAGCCTTCAGGACGAGTCTTAAAACGGCGGTGGAACCACATATATTGGGTCGGTGCGATGCGCAACTGCTGCTCAATCACCCGGTTCACGCGAGTGGCATCTTCAACTTCATTCTCACTAGGGAAGTTTTCCAGTGCCGGTTCAATGAGCACATGGTAGCGCGGATTGTTAATATCGCCATGACGGTAGAAATATAAAGGAATTGCAGCCGCTTTGGTCATTTTCAGTAAACGGCGATGTGCGGTTACAGTCGCCGCAGGCACGCCAAAAAAAGGTGCCATCACGCCTTGTTTTAAACCATAATCCTGATCCGGACTGTACCAGATCGCATGGCCATTTTTCAGGTTACGTACCAGACCGCGCATATCATCATGGTCAATCTGATTGGCATAAATTGTGGCGCGACAACGGTAAATCAGCATGTCCAAAAGTGGATTATTCTGCGGACGATAGACCACATCCGGTTCAAAATATTGTGCGCAAAGATAACCACCCGCATCGAGCAAAGTTGAATGCGTGCCTAATAACAGCATGCCTTGGCCTGCGGCTTGTGCCTTCTGAATATGTTCCAAGCCTTCAATACTGACGCGGCCCTGAAACCATTTCGGACTGTACCAGGCATTCAGCGTCTCAAACACCCCCAGCATTTGATCGATAAATACCTGACGGGCATTGTCCTGTACCTGCTTTTCAGACCATTCGGGAAAGCAGACTTCCAGATTACGCAGCGTGGTTTCACGGCGTGATTTCAAGTATTTAAAAGAAAGGTGGCCCAGCAGGGACGCCAGACGATGCTGAATGGCCCAAGGTAAGATCGCCAGAATCATCAGGAAAATAATGCCCAGCCATTTGCCCCAGTATTGAGGTAACAGGAATGACCATTGAAATTCACCGGGTTGATATGCAGGCTGAGTACTCATAAAACAATATAGGGCCAAAAGATTAAGTGCAGTCTAACAGAGAAGATTATTGAAATAAAAAAGCATCTGTACGAATACAGATGCTTTAGTAAAAGCTCGGGGAATATTTAGCCGTTACTTAGGTTGTCCAGTTCTTCCCAACGCTCTAATTTTTCCAGTAACAGCTCATCAATTTCGGATAAGCGTTTAGACAGTTTCAGTGCTTTATCGGAATCAGTCACAAATAAGGAGCCATCAGCCAGTTGTGCATTGATCTCGACCTGCTCTTTTTCTAGCGCTTCCATCTCAGCTGGAAGTTGCTCGAGTGCACGTTGGTCTTTATAACTGAGTTTAACTTTTTTGGCAGCGGCCGGCGCAGTCTCGGCTTCTGCTTTGGCCATGGCTTTTTTCACGGCACTTTTTTGGTCAACCACGGTTTGATCCGGACGCTGTTCAAGATAATCCTGATAACCGCCGACATATTCGTCGATATTGCCCTTACCATCAAAGACCCAAGTTGATGTCACCACGTTGTCCATAAAGGCACGGTCATGCGAGATCAACAGCAGGGTGCCTTTGTAGCCACCCAGCATTTCTTCCAGTAACTCTAAGGTCACCATGTCCAGGTCATTGGTTGGCTCATCCATCACAATCAGGTTCGATGGTTTCAGCAACAGTTTCGCCAATAAGATACGATTGCGTTCACCACCAGACAAAGCTTTGACTGGTGTACGTGCACGCTCAGGCGAGAACAGGAAATCTTGTAAATAGCTATAGATATGACGACGGTTGCCATTCACATCCACGTGGTCAGAACCTTCTGACACGTTATCTTTGACTGATTTTTCTAGATCCAGTGCATTACGGAGCTGGTCAAAATAGGCCACTTCTAACTGCGTACCGGTTTTCACTGTACCGCCATGTTCTAGCTCGCCCAGAATGGCTTTAATGAGTGTGGTTTTACCGACACCGTTATCACCGACCAGACCGATACGATCGCCACGGAGTACAAGTGCAGAGAAGTTGTTAATGATCGGTGGATTGTCACCGAATTTCACACTGAGGTTCTCAATTTCAAACACCAGTTTGCCTGAACGGTTGGCATCCTGAGTCGCCATTGCCACTTTACCTTGTTGCGAACGACGTGCTCTAGATTCTTCACGCAATGCTTTCAGGGCACGGACACGACCTTCGTTACGGGTACGACGGGCTTTAATGCCCTGACGGATCCAGACTTCTTCTTCAGCCAGCTTTTTATCGAAGAGCGCATTTTGCTTTTCTTCAGCTTCCATCTGCTGGGCTTTCAGATCTAGATAACGTGAATAGTTACCTTCATAACTACGCAGTTGACCACGATCCAGCTCGACAATACGGGTGGCGATGCTATCGACAAAGGCACGGTCATGCGAAATGAACAGCAGGGTCAAATTGTTTTGATCGAGCAGGAATTTTTCCAGCCACTCGATACTTTCAACGTCTAAATGGTTGGTCGGCTCGTCGAGTAACAGTACATCAGGTTGGGTAAGCAAGGCACGCGCCAGTAAGACACGACGCTTACGACCACCGGACAAGTCGGCAAGATCTGCATCCGGGTCCAGGCCCATTTTGCTTAAAATCGAATTGACCTTGGTTTCCAGCGCCCAGCCATCCAGCTGATCCATTTTGTGTTGCAGGTTGCCCATACGATCACAGGCGTCCATGTCACCGAGTACACAGGCTTCACTAGCAGCATGATAAGCACGCAGAACTTCTGACGCTTCACCAGCGCCATCTGCCACGATATCAGCCACTTTGCCTGAATCCATCGGTACATCTTGCGCCAGCATGGAAATGGTAATACCGTTTTGTAATGAAACTTCGCCGTTGTCAGGCAGTAAACTTCCTTCAATCAGCTTAAGTAAGGTAGACTTACCCTCACCATTACGGCCAATCAAACACACTCGTTCGCCGCGTTCCAAGTTAAAATTCGCGCCGTCGAGCAGGGCGGGTCCACCAAACGCAAGTTGGACATCCCTAAGGGTAATATAGGCCATAATGTTTCCTGAAATCCCCAATGAGGACTTTAAATGACTAAACAACAAAATCTAAATGATCAGGCGTCATTTTCCGCACCCATTGAAGATTTGCAAGTGCGAATTGCATTTTTAGACGATTTAGTTGAACAGTTGAATGATCAGGTGGCCAAACAAACCCTGGAAATTGCTGATCTGAAAAAGCAAATGACGCTGTTATATCAACGTGTTGAGTCTTCAGATTTGTCTGAAGGCATTGCAGAATTTGATCCGGTTGCGGACCGCCCACCGCATTATTAATTTGCAAGCAATGATTTAATCAACAACAACCCTTAGCTGATCTAAGGGTTTTTTATTGAAAAATAAAAATGAGCCACTCTATAAGATGGCAAAAGAGAAATATTTTTGTTTTGAATGGGCTTTTAAATTGCATTAAATCCGCATATAAAAGTAATCAAGCGTAGCGCGATGATCAAGTGCCAAAGAAATTTTCCTGTTGAAAACAAACATTCGCGCTTGCAAACAGATTTTTTGCATGCATTTCATAAAATGCAGTTTGGACCTCTGCCGAAACAGGCCTGCACCCATTCAGCCGTAAAATTATTTGACCTTTCACTCACTTCCTACTCTAATACGGGCTCTCAGGTACATTCCGGAATTGCGTCCCATGCACCCAAAAGTTGTTCTCCTCGACCTCGAAAATAATTTCCCTACAGCCAAGTTAATGCGTGAGATTGTGGCGCATTATTCGACTTTATATCTGTTTAGCTGTGCCGGAAAATTTGAATTCTCCTTAGAGGATTTAACCGAGCTTGCCGGCTGGATCAGCAGTGGTCAGGTGGTGGTACTGGACACGCCTGAATCGCCACAAAAAGAATATGAATATGCGGTCATTGTCGGTCAGCTTATGGCGCTACTGGAGCCGGAAACCGAGGTTGAATTGATCTCGGCGATGGACAGCTGCGAGATGTTGCAGCAGATGCTGCAAGCTTCTGATATTCCGTGTCACCTGATTCAGATTCAGCCTGATGAGCCAAACATTCTAACCGATCAACCTAAAAACCATCTTCCGAGTCTGGAAGCCATCAAGAACAAACCTACCTTGCAACTGGTGAAAAAATACTGTGATGCTTTAGGGAAAATGAGTGGCAAACCGAATACGGTGGAAACCCTAAAAAACTCAGTGGCGAATATTCTGAAAGTGATGCCGGTAAAAGCTCAGCATGTGGTCGGCATGTTGATTAACCTGAAAATCGTCAAACGCTATGATGAGCAAATCAGCTTCCGCAAAAAAGTCCTGAAACAATGGCTGCAGCTCAATCTGGATGAACAAAGCCCGGTTGAAAATCCAAAACTGGATCAGGTCATTTCCCAACTGAAGGCAGATGAAGCTCCAGTTGCATCTGAAATACTCAAGTCACCAATCCAGTCGGCACAGCAAGACCTGTTCAAGAACTTTGGCCGGATCGATCCGGTACAACTGGAAGTGGCGCGTAAACTGCGTGAATTGCAGGGTGATAAACCCAAAGACATTTATGAGCTGCGTGATTTACTGGAACAGTTATTTCCAAAATCGGACATTCGCTTGCTGCTGAAAGAGCTGATCGAGAAAGGTTATATTTACTGGAATGGTCACGAAATTTTATATAGTCATGAAATGTTCCTGAATTAATTTTATCGTGCAAACTTGCGTTTTATATTGTGCTTATGCAACTCTAATAATAGAACATAAAGGTTGAACTATGGAAAACACTGGAATCTGGGTGACGGTGGTCATCATCATTTTCGTCATAGGGTCGATTTTCGGGTTACGTGTAAGTCCCCGAGAAAAAGCCTTGGGGCTGATGCGTGATAAAGCCCGTAAAATGGGTTTGCATCCACGTCTGGTGGTGGCACCGGACTGGACCAAAATCCCGAAGGCGACTGAAAGTCGTGCCAGTATGGTCGCATACTACAGTGTGCTGATGCCAGATGCACGTTTGCCCTTGATGCGCGCCCGTGTTGTCGATAATAAACTCGAAATCGTGCAGGGTGATGAGAAATTTAAAGATTTTCCCATTGCATTAAAAGGCATTTATGCTATTGATATGCAGGCCAACTGTGTCGGCGTGTATTGGGATGAAGAAGCTGATTTAAGAGCGACCCAACTCGACGACATCAAAGCGCTGTTACACGCTTTGGCTGAACTTTAATTTAGAAATAAACAGGATTAACGGTTAATTATGGCGAACGCTCCTCGGTCCACATCAAAAAGCAGCACAGCGAAGTCTCCCGACGCTGGAAGCAAGCGTGCCCTAGTGATTGTGGAGTCGCCTGCAAAAGCGAAAACAATCAATAAGTACCTTGGTCCGAACTACATCGTAAAATCATCAGTGGGTCATGTGCGTGACTTGCCGACAGGCGGTTCTGCAAAATCGACAGAGAAAAAACCGGCGACACGTACCAAACTGACGGATGCAGAAAAAGCTGAAAAATCACAGAATGCGTTGATTAACCGCATGGGTGTCGATCCGGAACATGACTGGAAAGCCAAATACGAAGTCCTTCCTGGCAAAGAACATGTGGTTGCCGAACTGAAAAAACTGGCATCGCAAGTCGATGAAGTCTATCTGGCAACGGATATGGACAGGGAAGGAGAGGCGATTGCCTGGCATTTAAAAGAAGTCATCGGTGGTGATGATTCGCGTTATCAGCGTGTGGTCTTCAACGAAATTACCAAAAACGCGATTCAGGATGCCTTTAAGCATCCGTCACGTCTGGATACCAATAAAGTCAATGCACAGCAGGCACGCCGTTTCCTGGATCGTGTCGTGGGCTTTATGATTTCGCCATTGCTTTGGGAAAAGATTGCCCGTGGTCTGTCGGCCGGTCGTGTACAGTCGGTTGCAGTGAAGCTGGTGGTCGAGCGTGAACGTGAAATTCGTGCCTTCATTCCTGAAGAATACTGGCAGGTGTTTGCCGATACCAAATCGAAAAAAGATGATATTCGTCTCGAAGCGGTCAAGCAAAATGGCAAGACGCTCAAGCTGCGCAACAAAGCCGAAACTGATGCCTTATTAAACCTGATCAAAGATGCGGATTATACGGTTTCTGCACGTGAAGATAAGCCAACCAAGGTTAATCCAAGTGCGCCGTATATCACGTCAACGCTACAACAGGCAGCCAGTACCCGTCTCGGTTTTTCTGTGAAGAAAACCATGATGCTGGCGCAGCGTCTGTATGAAGCCGGCTTCATTACCTATATGCGTACCGACTCGACCTTCTTGAGTGATGATGCGGTGAATATGGTGCGTGGTCATATCGAATCCGAGTTTGGCGAGAAGTATTTGCCTGCCAAGCCGAACCGTTATGGCAATAAAGCCGGTGCGCAAGAAGCGCATGAGGCGATTCGTCCATCTATGGTTGGCTTAAAAGGCGACAGTCTGGTGGGTGTTGAGCGTGATGCACAGCGTCTGTATGACCTGATCTGGCGCCAGTTTGTTGCCTGTCAGATGACTCCGGCAGAATACCTGTCTTCTACCATTTTAGTGGATGCTAATGGCGTGGAACTGAAAGCCAAAGGCCGTACCTTGGTCTTTGATGGCTTTACTCGCGTGCGTGGTGCCAATAAAGCCGATGACGATATTTTATTGCCTGCGGTCAAAGTCGGTGAAGTCCTCAAACTTGAGAAACTTGATCCATCTCAACATTTCACCAAGCCACCGGCACGTTTTACCGAAGCCTCACTGGTCAAAGAACTCGAGAAAAAAGGCATTGGCCGTCCATCAACCTATGCTGCGATTATCTCGACCATTCAGGATCGTGGTTATGTGAAACTGGATAACCGTCGTCTCTATGCCGAGAAGATGGGTGAGATCGTTACCGATCGTCTGGATGAAAATTTTAGTAATCTGATGAACTATGCCTTTACCGCAGATCTTGAAGGTCAGCTGGATAAAGTAGCAGATGGTGAGCGTAACTGGAAAGAGTTATTAGACAGCTTCTATGGCGATTTTAAGCAACGTTTGACTACGGCGCAGGGTGAGAACGGTATGCGCCGCAATCAGCCTGTAGAAGTGGATGCAGTACACTGTAAAGAATGTGACCGTCCAATGCAGATTCGTACCGGAACCACAGGCGTATTCTTGGGTTGTTCAGGCTATAACCTACCGCCGAAAGAGCGTTGTAAAGGAACCTTGAACCTGACACCAGTTGAGTCTCTGGCTGCATTATCTGATGATGAGGCTGCGGAAACTGCTGACCTGATGTCGAAGAAGCGTTGTCCGATCTGTGAAACTGCCATGGACAGCTATGTGATTGATGGCGGCCGTAAACTGCATATCTGTGGGAATAACCCGGACTGTAGTGGTTTTGAACTTGAAGAAGGTGAGTTCAAAATTAAAGGCTATGATGGCCCGAGTATCCCATGCGACAAGTGTGATGGTGAAATGCAGCTGAAGACGGGTCGTTTTGGTCCGTATTTTGCCTGTACCAGCTGTGACAATACCCGTAAAGTCTTAAAGAGCGGTCAGCCTGCGCCTCCACGTGTGGATCCGATCAAGATGGAGCATTTACGTTCTGCCAAGCATGACGATTTCTTTGTACTGCGTGACGGTGCAGCCGGTTTATTCCTGGCGGCAAGCAAGTTCCCGAAAGTGCGTGAAACCCGTGCACCGAAAGTGGCCGAGATTCGTTCTGTTGCCGACCAGCTTGATCCAAAGTATCAGTTTATCTTGCAGGCACCTGATGTGGACCCGGAAGGGAATCCAACTCTGGTAAAATTTAGCCGTAAGAACCAGTCACAATATATTGGTTCGGAAACTGCAGAAGGCAAGCAAACCAAATGGTCTCTGGTTTATCAGGACGGAAAATGGGTTGAAGCCTAAACTCTAAGATTCAAAAAAATGCTGACGAAAGTCGGCATTTTTTATGTCAGAATCATGTATATAAAAAATTAAAAATAATATCTTGGGGTGGATGTGGATATTCAGACAAAAAAGTTCGCTGTATTAATCGATGCGGATAATTCTTCTATCAACGCGATTTCATCGGTATTGGAGGAAGTTGCGAAATATGGAATTGCCAGTGTCAAACGTGTGTATGGGGACTGGAGCAGCGAAACTTTAAAGAAATGGCGAGATGTACTCCTTCCTCATGCCATCACTCCGGTACAACAATTCGCTTATACCAAGGGTAAAGATGCGACGGATATGATCCTGATCATTGATGCTATGGATTTACTTTATGCAGGTGCATTAGATGGATTTTGTATCGTATCCAGCGATAGCGATTTCACGCCCTTAGCTTCACGTATTCGTGAAAATGGTCTAACAGTGTATGGCTTTGGCAAAAAAGCTACGCCTGAAGCATTTAAGAAAGCCTGTGACAAGTTCATTTATATCGAAAACTTACTTGTAGATAGTGAAATTAAAAATAATGAGGATGGTGAAGAAACAGGATCAATAGATAAAAAAGTTTCGGAGATTATCAAGACTAATGGACAAAAAACTATATCTGCGCAAAAGGAAATTCAGTTACCTGAAGGGATGGATCGAGCTACGCTTAACTTAATTTATAAAGCTGTAAAAGATAATGCCGATGATAATGGATGGGCGAATTTAGGGATGGTCGGGCAGTATATCAGTGCAGTAAAGCCTGATTTTGACTCTCGTAACTATGGTAGAGCCAAATTGTCAGGATTAATAAAAACTTTAAATTTATTTGAAACAAAAATAGAAATGAGTCAGATGTATTTAAGAAAAATGAAAAAGCAGAGTGTGTAATCGATATGTGGAAAAAGATTCGGATTCTGATTTTATTAATCATCTTATTGATTGTCGCAGTTAATGCCTATCGTGATCAAAACCAGAACTGGTCAAAGCCAATTATTGTTTTGCTGCATCCGATTAATGCCGATGGATTACCGACCACACAGCAATATATCCAGCAACTGTCAGCTCAGGACTTGAATGGAGCAAGGGAATATCTGGAAAAAGCAGCTCAGCAGTATCGCGGAAAGCCGACTTATTTTTATTTTAATTTAGGCCGTGAGCTTCAAGTTCTACCACCCAAAGTCCCTGAGCAAGCCTCGCTCATCGATACAGTTTTATGGAGTTTAAAATTCCGGTTCTATGCTTGGAAACAACGACAGAGTTCAGATCCTTCAGCCAATGTGACTTTATTTTTAAATTACTATGATCCTGTGCAGACCAAGCAATTGAAACATTCAACTGCCTTGCAAAAAGGCCGAATTGGTTCGGTAAATCTATTTGCATCCAAGCAACAGACTGAACAGAATAAAATTGTCTTGGTTCATGAGTTGCTGCATGCCTTTGGTGCTTCAGATAAATATGATTTGGCCACAGGCCAACCGATTTATCCACTGGGTTATGCATTTCCAGATCAACAACCCTTATTTCCGCAGGCCAAAGCGGAGCTGATGGCAGGATATATCCCGGTGTCTCAAACCACCAGTAAAATGCCAGAATCTTTAAATCAAACTTTGATTAATGAGATAACTGCAATTGAACTGGGCTGGAAATAAAGACTTGTGGATAGTGCTGGATTTATCCACAATTTAGACTTCATTTGTGGATAAAAGATCACACCATGCCGCTCACCTTTGTGCTTGCTCCCGACTCGTTTAAAGAAAGCATGTCTGCTGCACAGGCTTCTCAGGCCATGCAACGCGGTATTCAGAATGTCATTCCGGATGCCCACATTATTCATGTGCCAATGGCTGATGGTGGTGAAGGCACGGTCGATGCACTGATTTCAAGTTTAAAGGGGGAAAGTATTGCATGTGAAGTGACCGGGCCATTATCTGAGCAACGTATTCAGACCTATTGGGGTTTGGTTGATGCAAGCCAGACTGCCGTGATTGAAATGGCCAAGGCCAATGGCATTCATTTATTGAAACCTTCACAGCGTAACCCGATGCTTACTTCGACCTATGGTACAGGAGAAATGATCAAACAAGCATTGGATTTGGATGTGAAAAAAATCATCATTGGGCTCGGTGGCAGTATTACCAATGATGCAGGTGCTGGTATGGCGCAAGCACTGGGTGTGCGGTTTCTAAATTATAAGAGTGAGTCAATTCAGGTCTGTGGTGGAAACTTAGATCTGGTCAAATCAATGGATTTATCCGAACTTGATCCACGTTTAGCAGATACTGAAATAATCATTGCATCGGATGTCAACAATCCACTGTGTGGACCAAATGGTGCATCGATAATCTTTGGACCACAAAAAGGTGCAACGCCTGAAATGGTCAAGCAGTTGGATCAAAACCTCTGTCATTTCGCCGATGTGGTTGCTCAGCAGATTGGCTGTGATTATCGTCATGTGGCAGGTGCGGGCGCTGCCGGTGGATTGGGTTTTGGTTTAATGGCATCCACTGCTGCTTCCATTCGATCAGGTGTAGAGCTGATGATTGAACAGGTTCAACTGGGTGAAAAAATAGCGCAAGCAGATCATGTGTTTACCGGGGAAGGTAAAATTGATTTTCAAACCAAATTTGGCAAAACGCCATTTGGTGTGGCGCAGGTTGCAAAACACTTCAATAAACCGGTGATTGCTTTTTCGGGTCTAGTCGGTGAAGGGATTGAGGATTTGTTTGAGTCAGGATTTAGCCAGATTGTTGGGATTAATCCGCCAGATTGTCCTTTAGAGGAAGCCTTAAATAATGCAGAAATGAACTTGGAGAAAGCTGTCGCTGAGATAGTTAAAAATCTTTTGACAGAGTGAAAGTATTTCTCTCTCCTGTAATCCAGCACGCCCTGTCGTTAGCTAATATCAAATCAGGAAATAAAATTGGAGACAGTTTCAGGACAACTGAAAAGCCATAATTCTGGAAGCGATCTGTTAAACTACATACATCCACAAAATGATGAGTGAAAATGAGTTTAGCCACCCTGATTGATGAATTAAATCCTCAGCAAAGACAAGCAGCCACCACAGAAGCAAAACACAGTTTAGTGCTGGCCGGGGCAGGTTGTGGCAAAACCAAGACCATCGTGGCACGCGCAGCTTACTTGATTGAACAGGGCGTGCCTGCCAAGCAGATTCAGATTCTGACCTTTACTCGCCGTGCAGCCAGTGAAATTGTGGCGCGTGTCGAACTGGCACTTGGTGAACAAGCCAAGGGGCTGCGAGCCTCGACCTTTCATACCTTCTGTATGTATCTGCTGCGCCGTATTCCGAAAGCTTTTGGTCTGGAACAGTTTTCGATTATTGATCGTGATGATCAGCTGATGATGTTCCGCCTGATTCGCGGCCGTGATGACAAGAAAAATCCCAATCATTTGCCTAAGCCTCAGGAATTATGTGACCTGTATTCTTTTGCACGGAATACCCGGCAAAAACTCAGTCTGGCATTAGAAAAACAGATGCCAGAATATCTGGCTCTCAAAGACCAGATTGCTGACATCATGAAAGAATATGAAGCACGTAAGCAGGTGCGCAGCTTTCTGGATTATGATGACATCCTAGCGATAGTTGCCACGGCGCTGGCACAGTCCGAAGGTCTGGTCGACTATGTCGCTTCGATCTGTCGGCATATGCTGGTCGATGAAATGCAGGATACCAATCCATTGCAATGGGCTTTGCTGGAGCCACTGAAAGACCAGATTAGCCTGTTCTGTGTCGGTGATGATGCGCAGTCGATTTATGGTTTTCGTGGTGCAGACTTTGAAAATATTCACCATTTCAAAGAGCGTGTGCCAGATGCGCAGATTTTTAAATTAGAAAAAAACTACCGCTCGACCCAGGAAATTCTGGATCTGTCCAACTGGCTGCTCGATCAGTCTGAAATCAAATATGACAAACGTCTGGAAGCGTATCGCGGAGAAGGCATTAAGCCGCGCATGCATATTTTCCCGAATGAGTTTGATGAAGCCAAATGGATCGCGATTGATATTAAAGAGCGTCATTATCTGCAAGGTAGTAAGTGGGGCGAGCATATGGTGCTGGTTCGTTCCAGTTTTGCCGCACGGCATATTGAGGCAGCCTGTATCGCGGCTAATGTGCCGTATCGCTTTATTGGTGGCATGAAGCTGTTGGAAACGGCGCATGTCAAAGATTTGCTCAGCATGCTGCGCGTAGTCGCCAATCCGCTGGATGATATCGCCTGGATGCGTTTCTTGACCCTGTGGAATGGTGTTGGTGATGTGGGTGCCAGTAAGCTATCGCAGCAGTTATTGGCTGAACCGGAAATGGAAGCTATTGCAGATAATTTGGAAAAATTTGGCAAGATACCATTAGAAACTATTCTCATCATGCAGCAGATGAGTGTGCTCAAAGGCGAAGTGCAAGCCTGTGTCGGTCTTGCGATTCAGGCGATTGAATCGCAGTTGGCGGAAAACTATAAAAAGGATTGGCCACGTCGCCAGAGTGATTTTGAACTCGTCAAACAGCTGGCCTCCAAGCATTCACAGTTGAGTGAATTTTTAGAGGAATATGTACTGGATCCGGTGTCAATCTCGGAAATTGAACGCCAGTCGGATCATGATGTGGTGACCTTAATCACCATTCACTCGGCAAAAGGTACTGAGCAAAATGTCTGTTATGTGGCCAATGTCACGCCAGGCAATTACCCGCATGCACGTGCTCAGGGTGACTTTGATGATGTCGAAGAAGAACGTCGTGTGCTATATGTGGCGTTGACCCGGGCAAAAAATGAATTGATTCTGACCAAACAGAACCTGAATCATTGGGCGCGGGAAACGGTCGATGAGCAGGGGCGTAAAGTCGAAAGCTATTTCCTGAATGATCTCACCCGGCATTTATGTACCACGGAAACCCATTACAAGACCCGGCAGCAAACGGTAAAAAGTGCCTTGATTGAACGCAAGTCGATTAATTTAGATTTTGGCATTGATCTCGATTAAACTATGGCAAAGTTGTTTCATGCAAAAAGTAGAGTAGGCGCGTGCTTTTTGATATTTTTTGCCTATCTTCTTAAGGTTGTAAGATGAAAATTTTAGTTCGTAATTTAGAACGTACGGTCACAGAAGCCGAATTACTGAAACTGTTCCAGGAATATGGCACAGTGGAGACCTGTACTTTGGTGCTTGATGCAGCAACAGGCAAATCAAAAGGTTTTGCTTTTGTAGAAATGCCACATGGCCGTGAAGCGGTGAAAGCCATTAAAGGCCTGAACACGTTGCGCTTGCACGGACATGGGATCCGCGTGAAAGCTGCAGAAGACAAGCCTCAGGCTTAAACTCAAAAAAGGAGCACTGGATAGGCTCCTTTTTTTATGGTCGAAATTTAGTATCGCCGTACTTAATCAGTGAGCTCAATGCTCTGAATTTCAGTGCGGGATTGATTCAGTCTAAACATCTTTTGATTGCGAAATGCAGGCGAACCTTTTACTTTATAAAAGCCAAAATTTGTTTTAACCCTTAGGAAATCTCGATGACCCGTGTTGCTCGCTATCATGCGGACCGTACCAATCAAAAACTGTATTTCGCCCGTCTATCCTGCCAGCAAGCAGAGCAAACCGAACATGTACAACAGGCTCAGGCACAACGTGAAGCAACTGTGTTTCATTTGCATGGTGCTTTGTTAGCATTTTTACAGGAACTGGTGCGTTACTATCGCCTGAATGATCCTCATCCGACGCTAAAATCGATCGAAGAACTGATGGCGGCCAAAGGCCAGATTTCGCCAGAAGTGGCGGTATTGCAACATTTGTCCAAGAGCGGTTTCATTGCTGAACTGAAGCGCGCGTACCGTCTGTGCCAGTATGCGCCCGAACCAAGTACCCCAGAACCTGAAGACGAAACCTCCTCAAATCTCATCATTAAAGTCACACAGTCTCCACAAGCGTGGTTACCTGATACTGCTATATTGAGAGAGTGGCATCGTGACCTGACCCAATTAATTGATGGTTTTCGTAATGAGATGATTGAATTTTAATCGGATCGGCTGTACTTGAAAATGCAATTTTTAACCCTATATCAATTACTCTAATGATGCAAAGTGCACCCGGCGCTTTGCCACCATGTTGAACATGGAGGATATATGTCTATAGAACAGTTGAAAGATTTATTTGGTAATCAAGACGCGATTTTAGAACTCGTTCAACTTGAAGGCGGCGCGTTGGCTCTACGCAATGCAGGCTCACATAAACAGCCTTTGGTCATGATTCAATTTAATGATGAGGTGAAAGCTTTACTTGGAGAGCAGACGCCCGTGATTGCGCAACAGATGATTCAGGCAGCACTCTATGGTTTGCTGGAACAGCAGGTCAATGAGTGGCAGGCTGAAGTTGTGGATGAAGAACCAAAGTATATGAGTTAATCGTTGAAATTTATTTAGAAAGCACACTATCGGTGTGCTTTTTGAGTTTTATAGGTTATTAAATTAGGCAGATTTTAAGTACCATAAAACGTTCATTTGAAATGAAGATGAAAAATCAGTATTTTAAAATTTAAGTCGTGAGCAGTCTGAAGCCAGTGTGTTAATAAAATCTTTGGCTCAGAGATATATTGATGTCCATAAAAAAAGTTGCCAGATCCGGCAACTTTTTTATTTGGCGTTTATTCAAAGAAAAACTTTAATGAGAAGGCGTATGCTGATGCGCGATCTCAATCTGGTTCAAAATATGATTGCTCATATTTTTTGCCATTTCTTCTTTGGCATAATAAACCGCACCGACATTATCCCGACGAATGGCTTCAGCTTCTTCCTTGCTTTCTGCACAGACCAGTACCTGAATTTGTGGATTCAAGGTCTTGGCAATGTCCACGATTTTATGAATATCGATAATATCCATAGGAGAGATAACCAGTAAGCGCGCATGTTGAATATGTGCTTGAATCAGTACTCCGGCTTCAGTGGCTACACCAGACACTGCAGCAATGCCTTTTTCACGTAGGTTTTCGACGATGTCACGGTTTTCTTCGGCAATCACCACCTTAATGTTTTCTTCCATCAATGAGCGGGTAATGCGACGTCCCACCTCACCATGGCCAATAATGACCACCTGATCGCGCAGGTAATCCTGTGAGACTTCATCCGGCAACATTGCCAAAGGGTCACCACTGCGTTCCAGTAAGCGGGCCAGAGTCGAGCGTTCCCGAATCCATTTCTGTACCGGCTCAATCGCGGAAAAGATAAAGGAGTTAAGCGTAATCGAAATTAAGGCACCTGCCAGAATCAGGTTTTGACCTTCCAGCGAAAGCAGATTGAGCGAAACACCGAGTGCAGCCAAAATAAAGGAGAACTCACCAATCTGTGCCAGAGAAGCACCGACGGTCAAAGCGGTATTGATCGGATAACGGAAGAACAGCACCAGTGCCATCGCGGCAATAGTTTTACCAATCATGATAATCCCGACCACGGCCAGTACATGTAAAGGCTGTTCCAGCAGGATGCGCGGATCAAACAGCATGCCGACGGAGACAAAGAATAAAATCGAGAAAATTTCACGCAGTGGCAAGGTTTCTTCTTCGGCACGATGACTGAAATCAGATTCTTTCACCACCATCCCGGCAAAGAAAGCACCCAGTGCCATCGACACGCCAAAGATCTTATAAGCACCAAAGGCAATCGAGACGGCAGCAGCCACCACTGTTAAGGTAAACAGCTCACGTGAACCCAGACGTGCCACCACCTGTATGATCATCGGAATCAAGCGTTTACCAATAATCAGCATGAAGGCAATAAAGCCTGCGACTTTAAGTAAGGTAATCCCTAAGGTAAGCCAGATATTCTCATCGCTTGCGCCTTCCAGCGCCTGCCCACCTAAAAGCACCGCAGTGGCAGGTAACAGTACCAGCGCCAAGACCATGACCAGATCTTCGACCAGCAACCAGCCAACAGCAATTCGGCCATTGATTGAATCCAGTAAGCCACGATCACCAAGGGCTTTGAGTAGAACCACGGTACTGGCACAAGACAGGCTTAGGCCGAAGACCAGTGCTGAGCCAAAGCTCCAGCCCCACAGCATCGAAACTCCAACCCCGAGCAAGGTGGCAACTGCAATCTGTAAAATCGCACCAGGCAGGGCAATCCGGCGTACCTGCATCAGATCGTTCAGGGAAAAATGCATTCCGACGCCAAACATCAGGAACATGACGCCAAGTTCTGCCAGTTGGTTGGCCAGATGAATATCACCGACCACACCGGGTGTATGGGGACTAATCAGAATGCCGGCAATTAAGTAACCGATCAAAGGGGGAAGACGTAACCGTGCAGCGAGATAGCCAAAGACCAAAGCTAAGCCAAAACCAACAGCCAGTAATATAATGAGCTCTACGTCATGTGGCACTAAATACTCCTTTAGCTAGGTTTGCTGGGAAATAAGCACAAAAAGTGCCAAAACATGCAGAAAGTTTATCAAGTCGGATAAAAAAAGTGCAAAAAAAAACGACCCGCAAAGGTCGTTTTTTTAAAGAAACTAAAATTATTTGATTTTAGCTTCTTTGAAGATTACGTGTTGACGGATTTTTGGATCAAATTTTTTGATTTCCATTTTTTCCGGCATAGTACGTTTGTTCTTAGTCGTGGTATAGAAATAACCTGTACCAGCTGAAGAAACTAAGCGAATTTTATCACGCATGGTTCAGACTCCTTAGATCTTTTGACCTTGAGCACGTAGGTCAGCAACAACCTTTTCAATGCCCAATTTGTCGATAATACGCATACCTTTAGTGGTTAAACGAAGACGTACAAAACGTTTTTCGCTTTCTAACCAGAAACGGTGGTGGTGCAGGTTCGGCTCGAACCGGCGCTTAGTTTTGTTGTTGGCGTGTGAGACGTTGTTACCAACGACTGGACGCTTGCCGGTAACTTGGCAAACCTTAGACATGGTGTAACTCCATTGATTTAGCCAACAGCAAATCTGTATGGCCAGTCAAAAATAAACGGATTGAAATCATTCAAGGGGCGTTTTATATCAAAAATGCGCTTAAAAGACAAGCGATTTTCGTCAAAACGCGGCACGAACTATATCGATAGCTCATGCCTTGATCATTTAGCGGAGAAGTGTCTTCGAAATCAGCTTGTGAATCGGTTTATTGAACGGTGGCAGAATGTATTTCAAGCTGTACAGCTTTGGATTCGACATTACTGAGCGTTCATGCGACAAACTGAAGAAGCCTTCTGGGCCATGGTATTTACCCATACCTGATGCACCGACACCCCCAAATGGTAGATCATCCTGCGCAACATGGGTCAGTACCGTATTTTGCCCGAAATGCCCTGAATGGGTACGCTGTGCGACATAATCGGCACGCGCCTGATCAAAGTCGAAGTAGTATAAAGCAAGTGGACGCGGACGGCTATTAATAAAGTCGATGACATCGTCAATTTGATCATATTCCATGATCGGTAACAGTGGGCCAAAGATTTCATGCTGCATGATCTGCATCATCGGGGTGACATTGGTCACGATGGTCGGTGCAATCTTGCGCAGATCAGCCGAGTTTTCACTACGCGGATTAATTTCAATGACTTGCGCACCCTGTTCACGCGCATCATCCAGATAGCCTTGCAGACGGTTATATTGTTTGACATTAATAATCGAGGTGTAATCCTGATTATGGGTGATATCCGGATACATGCTTTCGACACAGGCTTTAAAGTGATCAATGAACTCGGCAGTTTTTCCGAGAGGCAGGAACATATAGTCTGGCGCTACACATGTCTGACCGGCATTCCAGAGTTTGCCCACCGCAATCCGCTGCGCGACATCGCGCAGATCAATCGATGGATGCACCAGTACCGGCGATTTACCGCCCAGTTCCAGAATCACCGGCACCAGATTTTCGGCAGCGGCTGCCATGACGGTTTTACCGACTGCAGTTGAGCCGGTGAAAATCAGTTTATCGAAAGGCAAACGACAGAAAGCATCTGAAATCACACCGCCACCATTCACCACAGCGACCAATTCTTTAGGGAAGGCTTCAGCCAGGGCTTTTTCCAGAACTTCACCAAAGGCAGCCGATGCACTGGAAATTTTGATCATGGCATGGTTGCCGGCCGCCAGGGCACAAATTAGTGGGCCAATCGAGAGCAACAGCGGATAGTTCCACGGTGCGATAATTCCGACTACACCCAAAGGCTGATATTGCACCCAGGCTTTGGCCGGCTGATGAATAATGCCGACATGACGCTTGGAAGGTTTCATCCACCGGGTCAGGTTTTTGCTGTAATATTTAATATGTTCCAGACAGGTGAGCAGTTCACCAATCTTGGTTTCCCCAATGGAACGGTTACCATAGTCCTGATTAATTGCGTCAGCAAATTGATCTTGATACTTAACTAAGATACGCTTAAGTCGAGCTAAACGATCGATACGTTCCTTTGCAGTCGGCAGAGGGTAGTGTAAATAAGCGTGTTTTTGTTGCGCCAAGACTTCATTCAGATATTGGCTATCAAAAAAATGTGGTGTCATTGATGTTGTTTTTGTGTGACTGTTCATGCCGCACTACCATTATTCAAAAATCGATTAATTAATTTTTAGAGCAAATACTCTAATTAGTCAAGTGACTTTGTGTGTTAGCCTGCTAATGCATGAACTGAATGGTTATTTTAGGATGTCCCAAACCAAAACCTTAAAAACTAAAGAGCGTATCTTGCAGCTCAGTTTGCAGCTGTTTAACGAGCGTGGCGAACGATCGGTAACTACCAATCACATTGCGGCTGAACTCGGCATGAGCCCGGGTAACCTGTATTATCATTTCCGCAATAAAAATGAAATTATTAAAGAATTGATGGAACAGTACCAGCATCAGACCTTGGAAATGCTGGCGCTGCCGGATGACCGCGCGCTGGATGCCAATGACAAGGTGCATTATTTTCAGGTACTGAGCAGCCAGTTATGGGCTTATCGTTTCCTGCATCGTGACGTCTATCATCTGGTGGAAAATAACGAAGATTTTCGCAAGATGTATCCACGCTTTGCCGGGCAGGTGATGCAGCAGGGCCAGAAAATCTATAAGGGCTTTGTTAATGCAGGCCTGATGGACATGACCGATTCAGAGATTGAAGCACTGATTATTAACCTGTGGATTGTACTGACCAACTGGACCAACTTCCTGTATATGTCAGGCCATCTGACTGATTCCAATACCCTGGAAGAAAAATGGGTCTGGCAGGCACTCCGTCAAATGGTATTCCTGGAAGGGGCGTATTTACGTGGTGAAAGTCGTCAAACTTATGAAGGTTTATTGAATAGTTTGGGTTCTTCCGAACTTTTTGCCAGCCTGTCGTCGTCTAAAGATTCTGAATCTGAACAAACTATTCAGAATATCCAAGAAACGCGCTAGAATACTCGGCTTATTTTTTAATTTAACTGATTAGTGACTTAAACCAACATGAATATGACGACTGCTAACACCGCACGTTTATTGATTACTTGTGAAGACAAGCCGGGCATCGTGCAGGCTGTTTCGAGCTTCTTGTATCATCAAGGTGCCAACATTACTGCGCTTGATCAATATGCGACAGCAGCGCAGGGCGGACGTTACTTCATGCGCGTTGAATTTGAATTAGATAATCTTCAAAGTCGCAAAGAAAGTATTACCCAGACTTTTGCAGCGAATGTGGCAGAACGCTATGGCATGCAATGGCGTCTGGCTTTGGTCAGTGACGTGAAGAAAGTCGGTATTCTGGTGTCTAAAGTCGATCATGCCTTGCTTGAGCTGTTATGGCGTCATGCGCGTGGTGGTTTGCCTTGTGAAATTACCAAAGTGGTATCGAATCACGAGACTTTACGCGAAGCAGTTGAAAACTTTGGCATTCCATTTGAAGTCGTGCCGGTGAACAAAGACAACAAACCAGAAGCTTATGCAGAAATCGACCAGTTGATGCAGGGCAATGACCTGTTGGTATTGGCGCGTTATATGCAGATTCTGGATGAAGAGTTTGTCAGCAAGTGGGAAATGAAAGTGATCAACATTCACCATTCTTTCCTACCGGCTTTCGTAGGTGCCAATCCGTACAAACAGGCCTATGAAAAAGGCGTGAAGCTGATTGGTGCAACTGCACACTATGTGACTGCTGATCTGGATCAAGGTCCGATCATCGAGCAGGATGTGGAGCGCGTGAACCATGACTTTACCGTTGAGCAGTTACGTGAACTCGGTCAGGATGTGGAACGTAATGTATTGGCCCGTGCGGTAAAATGGCATTTGGAAGACCGTATTATTGTCGATGGTAACAAGACTGTCGTGTTCCAATAAGACTTGCATTGAGTTTTAAAAAGGCATACTTTTAGTGTGCCTTTTTTGTTTTGATGCAAAAAAGTCAGTCAAAGGAAGGATTAGCGGTTGCAAATGAAAACACTTCTCATTTATTATTGGCATACTTTAATTGTGCTAACCGATGAGCTTGATAGTTTGTTCCACATCATCTCCTCAAGGTAATAGATTTAATGAGTCAAGTTGCTGCGCCCCAAATGCCTACACCGCCAAATCAGATGAAAAAGAAAGTCATCTCTATCGTGGCGGCTGTACTGGTTGGGCATGTGGGTGTGTTATATGCGATCAGCCAGATGAAAGCACCTGAGCTGGCACCCATTGATAAGCAACCCTTAAAAGTGCGCTTTGTAAAACTCCAGGAAGCGCCAAAACCTTTACCGCCAAAGCCGAAGGCCGAGCCACAAAAAGAGCCGCCTAAGCCAAAAGAAGTCAAAATTGTCGATAAACCGCTGCCACCACCACCGAAAAAAGTAGAAAAAATCGAGCAGGTGAAAAAGGCTGAAGAGCCAAAAGTGGTTAAAGCACCGCCAGTTGAAGCAAAACCAACCCCAAGTCCGGTTGTACCGACAGTGGTCACTGAAACTAAAGTTAAACCGGCACCTGCTCCAGTCGCGCCACCTGCGCCTGTGGCACCGCCAGCACCTGCTGCGCCGCCATCCCCGAAAAGTGTATCGATTGGTGGGGGCGTGTCTTGGCAGCGTTCACCAAAAGTCTCACTCTCTGCAGGTGAATTAAAATCAGCCTGTTCACTGGTAGTAGATGTTTCAGCGAATGAGCAGGGTAAAGTAGTTTCTGCGACTGCACGAAATTCAAGTTGTAGCCCGGCGGTAACGCGCAAAGTAGAAGCGGCGGTACGTCGTGCACAACTCACCAAATATGTTGAAAATGGTGTGGCTTATCCAACCCGTGTGGAACAGCCTTTCGATTTTCAGGTTAAATAACGGCTCACCCATTAGGAGTTCGAATATGAACTTTTCAGTTTATTGGCAACACGCTGATGCAGTCAGTAAAACACTGTATTTCGTGTTATTGGCAATGTCGATTGCGACATGGACCATATTTGTGCTGCGTTTGATGGGCACTCGCCAACTGAAACAGATTGCCTATGCTCAGTTATCTAAGGCATTGGAACAACTGAAAACCAAACTGGCTCCTTTGGGCTTTGAACAGCGTAAGGCAGTGGCAGAACAGGCGCTGTTACGCCAGATTTCAGCAGAAAAAGCCAATGCCGAAAAAGGTGTATCAGTTTTGGGTACCATCGCATCGATCTCTCCATTTGTCGGTTTGTTCGGTACGGTATGGGGCATCTTCCATGCGTTGGTTGCTGTTGGTAAAAGTGGTCAGGCTGGTCTGGCACAAGTGGCAACCCCAGTCGGTGAAGCATTGATTATGACTGGCTTAGGTCTGGCAGTCGCGATTCCTGCGGTACTGGCTTATAACATCTGTGTCCGTGCTAATCGTGGTTTGGCACACGAGTTACAAGATCAGGCACATGGTCTGCTGATTGATACTATGCTGCAACAGGAATCTGCTGCAAAAAAGTCTGATGAAAAAGTAACACAACAGAGTTTCATGGGAGGTCAAGCTTAATGGCTTTTCAACTGGGTGAAGACAACGATGTAGGCATGAATGAGATGAACCTCATTCCCCTCATCGACATTATGTTGGTATTGATGATCATCTTTCTGGTGACAGCGACCGTTGCGAACCCATCAATTCCATTAACCTTGCCACAAACTACTGCGGAGATTATCGATCTGCCGCCTGAAAATGTCACGATCAGCATCAATGCCGAAGGTGACATTGCCTGGAATGGCGATGTACTGACGCTAGAGCAGCTTGAAACCCGTTTTAATGAAGCGGGCCAAGCTGAACGTCAGCCGACTATTGTGTTGAAAGCGGATAAAGAATCACGTTATGACTCGGTGGCGCAAGTCATGTCGCGTGCGAGTGGAGCCGGACTCAGTGATATTGCTTTTGCAACCGATAACTAAGATTTAGATAATAAAAAAAGCGACTGATTGCAGTCGCTTTTTTTATGCCCATTTTTCGTGAATCTTAATGGGTTTTTAATAGGGTCGTAAATTTGCTGCGTAATTTATTCAATTTTGGCGGAATGGCAAAATTGCAATAGCCCTGGGTCGGGTTCTTGGCAAAGAAGTTTTGATGATAGTCTTCCGCCGGATAGAAAGTTGGAGCAGGGCTCAGTTCAGTCACCACATTGATGCTATCGGTTTTCAGAGCATCGATCGCCTGCTGCGCCTGTTGCTGCTGTTCATCATTCAGATAATAAATTACAGAACGATACTGGGTGCCGACATCATTGCCCTGACGGTTTAATGTGGTTGGATCATGGGTCGCAAAAAATACATCAAGCAACTGGGTATAGTTAACCTGGTTTTCATCGAAATCGATCAGAATGACTTCGGCATGGCCGGTATTGCCTCCGCAGACATCATCATAGTTTGGCTCAGTCGTATGACCACCTGCATAACCGCTGACGACCTGCTGAACCCCCTGGATCTGTAAAAATACGGCTTCAGTACACCAAAAGCATCCCCCACCGAAAAGTGCCTGTTGCATGGTTGATTCCTCATTCAATTAAATAACTCAATTGGGCTGATGGTTAAATTCCAGCTCATCAGTATGAAAGATAAAAAAGCCTGTCCATACAGGCTTTTTGTAGGGATGTATTAACGCGGCTGAGCAGCACTTTCTAGCTGGATCAAGAGATTCCCATGGCGATCCAGTAATTTTAAGGTTTTAGCAAATACCTGATAATGCGTCACTTTGGCTAAAGCTTCATTAAATTTCTGATCAAGCTGATCGTTGTTCATACAGGCCATACGGGTAGTGGCCATCTGGCTCAGGGTCAGCGTATCTTTCGCTGCTGTGTAGCTGCCCATAATCCGGTTACAGCTATCTGAACCTGAAACGCGCTGGGTACTGGCATCAAATTGCAGACTCGGAACATTGCGTGCGGTTGGCGCAGTCTTGATTTCAGTATTGCCAATCTGGGTCGCAATCCAGGTACGATTTTGCAAAAGTTGTAAATGATTCGCGGTTTGTGTCGTGGCTGTATTAGGCACAGTTTCGCAGCCCATGACCGTTAAAACCGAGCCTAAAATCGCGATTGCAGTTAATTTTTTTAGCATGAGAGATACTCTGATCATTGACTAGCTATTTGTATATAAACAAAAAAATGATCAAGGTTCCAGTTGATTTTGTATCTTTATTGAAGTGGATTTGCTACACAGTTATCGCATGTCTGGTTTCGGTAGACCTTGTCGCATGAGTCTTGAATAGTCCTGACTGGAGAGATTAGCGGTCTGTTCTACCCGTGGATTGACATGCGCGCGTTGATACCAGGTGCGCATATCCCAAGACTGTTCCAGTACTTTCAGGTCATAGAGATAATTTGGTAAATAGCCGGAGGCCAGCAACCGGTAATCTGAGGGTAGCTGTTGTTGCGATATCGCCTGAACCATATCAAAGACTAGTGTGGTGCAATTACTGGTCAGGGTATTGTACCATTTTGGCTTTTGTGCCAGTTCATCGGCCTGACGCAGATATTCCTTGAATAGCGCTTTAGCCTGAGCTTGCGGCATCTTTACCGGGAAAAAATAGACCTGTTCACCACGGACATTGCTGCGGGTATAAACAATATCCTTTTCGTCTGATGCAACCAGACTCAGTTCATATTTTCGGAAAAAGCCACCAATCGCTGAAAACTCCTCATTTTTTTCCTTACGGATTTCAATCGAGAAGGTGAGTGGCTTTTGATTGGCAAAATCAAAGCTGACAAGGGTGTGGGCTATTCTTGGCCCCATCCAGTAGGAAGTAATAATGTTCACGCCAGTAATCTGATTCAGATCAAAACTGCGGCTTTCCCAGCGTTCGATATAGCGCCCATCGGCCTGCCAGTCAAAGTTGCGGATATTGTGTAAGGTAACCTGATCGCCTTGCTGCTCATAATGCAGAAGCTGGGAAACCTCAGGATTCCACTCTCGATCCTGACGCGCTTCCAGACTGAAATATCCCAGCAGACAGAATAAAAAGGCCAGAAGATAAAGAACGCTATCCACTTGGCGGGAGATCAGATGCCGGGTGAAATAAATCCCGAGAACGACCAGCGCAAAGGTCAGCCAGAGTCCAATCAGCATCAAGCTGCCGATTTTTCCGAGGGGTTGATGAACCCAGAGCATCAGGCTGAACCACAGGCTCGACAGAAGGACGAATAAAGTAAACAGGCTGCCCAGTAGCCACAGACTCCAATGTCTGGAGATGTATTCGCGTCCCTGCATCATCACTTTTTCATGAGAAATAGGTTTTATTTTCTGTAGGTTGCGAACTCAAAAGCAATGCCGGTTTTGTCGTCGATATGTTGCTCGGCAGCGACTTTTTTAAATTCTGCTGGAATCGCTGGATAATAGGCATCGCCCTGTACATCCAGTTCGACATGGGTCAGTTCCAGACGGTCTGTAATATTCATGGTCTGTTTAAAGATTTCACCGCCACCAATGATGAAAATGGTTTCAGGCTTTTCTGAAGCCTTCACATCTGCAACGGCCTGACTCAGCGCATCTTCAATGCTATAAGCGACTTTGGTGCCTGCAAATACCCAGTCTGGATCACGGGTAATCACCCAGTTCACGCGTTTAGGCAATGTACGTCCCATCGATTCTAGTGTCTTGCGACCCATCACCACCACACCACCTTGGGTGATTTCCTTGAAGTGTTTCAGATCTGCCGAAATATGCCAAGGCAGATCATTACCTTTGCCGATACAACGCTGCTGATCCATGGCGACGACGTGTACAACTTCTAAATATTGAAATGACATGTATTGAATCCTTCTTATCAAACCCAAAGTCCTTCGTGTAATTTTTTACTGGTACGAAAGAAAGGTTAAAAATCTATATTGATTGCCTTCACGCTTTAGGGCCGGAAATATATTTTGAAAGGAGTTGGCGATTCACGCGTGGTAAAAGACCTCTCCCTAGCCCTCTCCTAGGAGGAGAGGGAACTTTATAATAAAGAAAATTAAACAGCGACAGGGGCTTTAATTCCTGGATGAGATTCATAACCGACAATTTCGATATCTTCAAATTTGAAATCGAACAGGTCTTTAATCTCGGGATTTAGTTTTAATTGACAGAGGTCGAGTGGCTCACGGCTAAGCTGCAACTGTGCTTGTTCAAAATGGTTGCTGTACAAGTGGGTATCGCCACCAGTCCAGATAAAGTCACCCACTTCCAGATCACAGACTTGCGCGATCATATGCGTCAACAAAGCATAGCTGGCAATATTAAATGGAACACCTAAGAATACATCGGCACTGCGCTGGTATAACTGACAAGACAATTTTCCATTGTGTACAAAGAACTGGAACAGGGTATGGCAAGGGGGTAATGCGACCTGACCCGCTTCATTCGGGTTCCAGCCCGATACAATCAGACGGCGCGAATTTGGATTGGTTTTAACTTCATTAATCAACCATTTGATCTGGTCAAAACCATCCTGATTATAACTATTGTCTGCATTTTTGCTGGCACCAAAATTGCGCCATTGGTGACCATATACTGGGCCTAATTCGCCTTCAGGACGGCCAAAACGCGCAGTTTGTTCTGCGGTCGCCCATTCATCCCAAATCGAGACTTTATTGTCTTTTAAATACTGAACATTGGTATCGCCTTTCAGGAACCACAACAGTTCGATCACGATAGAGCGGAAATGAACTTTTTTGGTGGTCAGTAAAGGAAAACCTTGGGAAAGATCAAAGCGCATCTGATGACCAAATACCGAACGTGTCCCTGTGCCGGTACGGTCGCCTTTATCGCCGCCGTTGTCGAGGATATGTTGTAAAAGGTCAAGATATTGGCGCATAGGTCTCTCTTAAAAATTTGTTTAAATTACCTTTTTTCAGAAAAAAAAGTCTATCTCAGATAAAGCCGTTTTCTGTTGAGCTGGGCAAATTGAATTGAATGCATCATAACATTTTTTTCTAATATTTCTGATATTGCATTAAATGTAAAAAAGCACCCAAAAAGGGTGCTCATTGCTAAAAAGACTTAAGCGGTTTTATTGCCCGTATGAACTGTATGAATCAGATCAGACAGATCATATCCCAAGGATTCTGCATAACTTAAATATTCGCGTTG
Organism: Acinetobacter sp. NPDC052428; assembly: GCF_044547685.1. GTDB lineage: Bacteria > Pseudomonadota > Gammaproteobacteria > Pseudomonadales > Moraxellaceae > Acinetobacter > Acinetobacter lwoffii_G. The sequence goes on along the minus strand of NZ_JBIUAT010000003.1, from coordinate 118,343 downwards.
AATGGTTTCATCCAGACTGGTACCGCGATGCAGTAGCCATAAATATTCTTTATTCGGTTCGCCTACAAGCGCGGTCTGATAATCTGGATCGATTTTTAATACCCAGTAATCACCCTTGGTGAACGGAATCCAACGCAGGCCTTCAGGTAAAAAGCTGACTTCAAGCTTGGCATGTTCTGCATCGATAATGGTCGCTTCAGCAATGGCTTCATCCAGTTTGCCATAACCATCCAGACAACGGTTCTGAACCCGAACCTTGCCATTTTCATTCAAGCTATAGACAGCAGAAATATCGGTGCTGTCTTCAGGTTGGTGCTTCATCGGCAAGTGTGCAATGTCATACCAGGTACTTAAATATTGTTCTAAATTAAAATTTGAAACGGTACTTAAAGTCTGACTCATTTTTCTTCTCTGTTTAGTTCAATATTTAAAGTTTAGTTCAAGGTTTAAAAATGCCGCATCAGTGTAATACAGGCGGTAAAGCTCAAAATGATGTAATCATGTGGTGAAATGTTATCTGAAAATGGCCGAGCTACAGATTAAATCCACACGTTTGAGTAGAAAAAGATAAGGACTCATTTTGCGTATTTCAGGCTGAAAAAGCTTTGCAAGGCATTGGAATTGGCTTTGCTTTACATTTTTTTTGCAAAGATGATGGGTTTTGTAACTGTATTAGAAAGAACGGCTTAATTTGAATGCCGCAAAAATAGACAAATTTATTTACATTTTTAATGTGAAAGATAACATTTAAACGACTAGTATTCTCGGCTTGTTAACAATATGAAAGCCTAAATTACAGGCTAGGAGCGGTTGGTAAGGCATGATCTATGATCATCAAGTAAACATGAGCGAAGTACATGCTCCTGTCCAAGCGAATATCATGGTGCGTTCCCAATCGGAGCAAAGACCTAAAAAGTCATCCCAGCAAGCTACTGTCCGTAACGCTTCAGGCGTAAGCAATGGCCATCGTATCAATATCGAGAAATTTACCAGTTATCTGCAAGGCATTACCCGAAATACCAGTACACAGAAATGTGCGCGCAGTATTCGTGTCGGTCTGCAATCCTCGGGTGCGAAAATTGTGAATCATCCGGTCGCAGCGGCAGATTGGGGAAGTACCCTGATGCAGCTGGGCTATAAGAAAATTAATGCTTCTTTTGATCGGCCGAAAAAAGGCGATATCTATATTATTGACCGTACTCAGGGCCATAAATATGGACATATCGCGGCTTATTCAGGTAGTGCCTGGGTATCGGATTTTAAACAGCGAGATCATGCGGTTTATCGCAATAAAAACGTGACTTATAGTTATTATCGTCTGGAAACTTACTTCTAAGAAAACACTGCGAAGTGATCAGTCCTCAAAACGCTTCGCACGGCTTTCATAGATTGAAACGATAAATAATCCAATCGCGGCAAAGCCAAGACATTGCAGACCCAAGGCAAATTTACCCCATTGCTGGCGCTGTTCGGGCAAATAGCCAAACAGGGTAATTAAGGCAATGATGGGAATGACCCGGCTCAAGGCGCTAAAGCCATTTGCATAGGGATTGGATTTCGAAATTTTCAGACGGAAATGGTGCAGTAAATGCATGACAATTCCAATCACTAAACTCACCCCAACAAATACTGGATCTAACTGGGCTACAGTTGATGCTGTATAAATCAAAATACAGGTCGCGATGATGACGATGAGTTTGATTTGACGGCTACAGCGTTCGGAATACCAAAATTCAAGCATGGGGTGAACCCGAATCTGATTTGTTTTGATTGAGCAGCGACAATGGTGAAAATAGGCAAATCGCCAGTGCCATAAATGCAATGCCTTGTGCACCCGGAATCAGGATTTCGCCCTGTTGCATATTCATAAAAACTAAAGCAATCAATAAGGCAATTGGAATCCAGGTCAGTAATCTATACAGCAAACCGGTCGGGTTTTTGCTGGCAAAGTGGATTTTGCAGTAACGACAAATCAGAAAAATGATGCCGGTACCGACAAACATCAAAATCGAATCTAAGGGCAGTGGTTCCATCCAGTACAAGCCTGCAGCTGTCGCTGCAATCACAATAAAGATCAACAGTTTTTTGAGAACAGATACCTGCGGATTAAACCAGAACTCAAGCATAATAATGAAAGAATAGAAGAGATAATCGGCACTTTAGCATATTTTGAGTATAAAAAAGCGAGGCCTTTGCCTCGCTAAATTACGCGATTTTCTTAGCTATTTTTGTTTGAACCCCAATCATATATTTTCTTATGGTAGGCATACCACATCATCCACAAGCCAATCAGGATCATTGGCAGGCTCAGGAATTGTCCTTTGCTCATCCAGCCAATAAACAGCTGACCATTGTCCGGCTCACGGAAGAATTCAACCACAAAACGTGCCAGGCCATAACCGATCAGGAACAGCGCAGAAACTGCCATACGTGGACGAGGCTTGGAACTGAACCACCATAAGACAATAAACAGGATCAGGCCTTCACACAGCGCCTGATAGAGTTGAGATGGATGACGCACCAGTTGCAGGGGATCGGTCGGAAAGATCATGCCCCAGGCAAAGTTTGGGTCGGTGACCTGACGGCCATACAGTTCGCCACCAATAAAGTTACCAATTCGGCCAAACATCAAGCCTGTCGGTACGCAAGGTGCGATAAAATCCAGAGTCTGGAACCAGGTCATCTTATATTTCTTACACCACCACAACATGGCCAGAATGACCCCGAGGAAACCGCCGTGGAAACTCATACCGCCGGTCCAGATCTGGAACAGCCATAAAGGATCGGCCAGGAACTGGGAAAAACCGTAGAAGAAGACATAACCGACACGGCCACCAATGATCACACCGAGTGCACCGAAGAAAATCAGGTCAGACACCATATCCGGTGTCCAGCCACGTTGTTTGGCGCGAAACGTCGCCAATCCCCAGGCAAATAAAAATGCCAGTAAGTACATCAGTCCATACCAGTGGACTTGTAAGGGCCCGAGCGAAATCGCGACGGGATCAATATTGGGATAGGTTAGCATTCCTGTTCCTTGTGATTCTGTTTTGCACAGATTTTAGCTTAAAGCAAAGAAAAATGTTGTACATTCAATGTGTAAAGATCGAGAGCGTAAATTATGTGTATCGTGGCATTGGCGTGGCGGGTTCTAGATCAGGCCCCGTTATGTCTGATTTCGAACCGGGATGAATTCTATCAGCGGCCTACACAGGCACTGCATGAATGGGAAAATAGTCCGATTATTGCCGGACAGGATCTGCAGTCAGGCGGCACCTGGATGGGAGTGACGGCGGCAGGAAGATGGGCGGTGATTACCAATTTTAGAGATGGGCAGGACCAAAAGTCTTATCCGACTTCACGCGGTCATATTCTTCAGGATTTTCTTGAAGCTGAATTAACACCAATTCGGTTTGCCCAGGAACTGGAAAAAAAGCAATGTGACTATGCAGGCTTTAACCTGTTTGTCGGTGATCGAGAGCAGGCGGTCTATATGAGCAACCGTGGTGAAGCAGCGCAAGTGTTGGCGCACGGTGTATATGTGGTATCCAATGGTTTGCTGACTGAGCATTGGGAAAAGACCCGTCACTTACGCAAGCGCTTTACCCAGGAATTCCTGCCCATGATGCAGCATCCCGATATACCTGAGTCGGATCTCTGTTATGCCGTGTGGGATATTCTGGAAGATGAACGTAAAGTGATTCCTGAACTACTACCCGAAACAGGGATTTCGATTGAAATGGAACATCTGCTGTCTTCGACATTTATTCAAAGCCCAGCCTATGGCACGCGCTGTTCCAATTTTTTGAGAATGCAGCCTCAACAATGGCACTGGATTGAAAAGTCACAACAAGGTGCAACCGCAGGTCATACCATTGAGAAAATCATTGCTCTGCAAAAATAATGGAATAAAAAAATGCCGACAGATGTCGGCATTTTAAAAAATTATCTAAATTTTTGAAGTTAGACAAAAAATTACTTAGCTAGCAATGGTGCCTCCATCATTACGCGTAATCACAACAGTTGCTGAACGTGGACGTGCTGTCTTGTTCGAACGATCTGTTTGGCTGGCAGGCCAGTTACTGGTTGGAGCATCAAATTTTTTAGAATCTTCACCCGGATGTTGTACGTTGATGAAAATTGCTTTGTAGTCCGGTGTCATGGTGACACCAGTGATTTCACACTCTACTGGACCGGTCAGGAAGCGACGTAGATTTTCATCGGTCACTTTGGCACCAGCAATTGTTGCTTGACCATTAGAGGTTGTTACTACACCACCATCACCAACTTGTCCAGGTAATGCTGCCAGCATCATACAGTTGGTTACATCTGTATAAGCGCCGTCATCAGTCTGAATCCAGAGTACACCGCGAGGGTCAAACCACATACCATCTGGTGAAGACAGATCATTATTATCATTTAAGCCAGACAGGTTGATATTGGCATCCATCGATGCTTCAGCACCGAACAAGTAGATATCCCATTCAAAGCTTTCTGATGTGGTATTTTCCTCTTTAAAGCGAATAATATGGCCATTCACATTACCTTTACCGCCTTCAGGATCTGAGTAATTACGTGGGTTGGCAGCATCAACAGGTTGTGCCGAGTTATTGCCACGGTTACTGTTATTGGTCAGGGTAACGTAGACCTCACCATTCTCTGGGTTAACAGCTACCCATTCAGGGCGGTCCATCTTCGTTGCACCAACGGCATCGCCTGCTAAACGTGCAAAAGTTAATACATCTGCATCAGAGCTAAATGGATATACTGCATTTTGTGCAGTTAAACCGTTTTTACCATGAGCAAGTTCAATCCATTGACCAGTTCCATCTGCATTGAACTTGGCCACATAGAACTTACCGTTATTCATATATTTGTCACCAGCACGGTAGCCGGTATTGATATCTTTTGGATCCCATTTTGCATCAGAGACAAATTTGTAAATGTATTCACCACGTGAGTCATCGCCCATGTAGAAGGCAAACTGTTGACCTTCAACGGCATGGCTAGCACGACAGTCTTCATGCGCAAAACGACCTAAAGCTGTACGTTTTACTGGGTTTGAGCGACTATCAAATGGATCAATCTCTACAATCCAGCCAAAGGTATTCGGTGCATTACGATAGTCTTGACTTGCTGACGCCTTAGTAACGTCCGCTGACCAACGGTCATACATATCTTGTGATTCAAGACTTGCTGGCGCTGTTTCCCAGGCATAACGAGAAGATTTATCTAAATAAATAGTGCGGCCTTGGTCATCCAGTTCAGGGATTTTTTCACCAAAGGCATCTTTAATATAAATGATGCTGCCTTTCTCATCACGTTTAACTGTACCGTCGGCATTTTTTTCAGTTTGATAAGAAATCTCTAAACCTAAGCCATAACGTTTAAGTGCTATTTTTTCAGCTTCAGTGCGTGCTGCATACTGGTCTGTTCCTGAACGTTGGAAATAACCAATAAAATTTTCTTCGGCAGTTAAATATGTACCCCATGGTGTATAGCCATTACCACAGTTATTTTGTGTACCGCGAGTTTGACGACCGTTAGGAGAGAAAGCTGTGTGGATTAATGGAGAGGTCGTTACCGGCCCAGCAAAATCCATCACTGTTGAAGCCGTAATACGGCGGTTAAAGGGAGATGATTTTACAATTTCAACAGCCTGAGACTCTGTATTTTTCTTAACATGCACAATTGAAACACCATGTGCATTCACTTCACGAATGACTTCATCTTCTGGACGGCGACCATCTACTTTAGTTGCACCCTTAGGGTGTAAAAAAGTTTGATTGATGTATTCATGGTTCATCACCAGCAGGCCATGCTCAGATGCATTTTCCTCATAACGGCCAGTTTTAGTGCTTAAACCAAAATAGCTCATACCATCATGGCAGTCACCCGCACGGAATTGAAAGCTTGGACCCGATGGAACCTCGCTATCATTCCAGTCTGGGTAAAGTGGATGAATCGAGTCACCCATTGCATAGAGGACAGTGGCTGTATAGCCTTCAGGAACAGTAACCCAGTCATCCAGGTTTTTCTTCACCGGGCTAAAGCTTAATTTTTCTGGACGTACATTGTTGTCCGCTGGAGGAGTTGGTTTGTTCTCATCATCCCCAATATTTGCATTATCATCGTCATCGCTACATGCGGTCAGGCTAGAAGCCAAAGCCAATGCTGCAGCGCCACTAGCTGTTTTTTTAATTAAGCTACGACGAGAAATACGCTGCTCTAAAATATCACGAAAGTGCATGTTATTTGAGTTGTTATTATCTAGCTCTTGATCTTCATGATAGGGTGTTTGGTATGTCATTTTTAGTTCCTAGCAAAAAAGGCTTGGTTATAAAGTTATGAACAAATTAGACCTAAAGTATGACAAAATGGTTAAGTCTATATTTCAATAAAGTTAAATAAATCAATATATTGGTGTAAATTTAAACAAAAAGACAGCCAAGGCTGCCTGAGTTAAATACGATTCTTTTTGTTTTTGGATTCTTGTTATTATTGATCGGTTAAACGACGCTTTTCAATCAGTTTTCCTGCCAACAAACCCAGTTCAAACAGCAGCCACATCGGGACAGCCAGCATGATCATCGACAGGGCATCCGGTGGGGTCACGAACATTGCTACAAAGAAACAGCCGACAATAATAAAGCGCCGTTTCTCGACCAGGGTTTGTGTTGAAACTGCGCCAATCAAGATCAGAACTAGGGTAATAATCGGGATTTCAAAGGTAAAACCAAAGACCAGAAACAGTTTTAAACAGAAGCTGAGATAACTGTTGATGTCGGTCATCGGGGCTACGGTTTCAGGCGAAACACTGATAAAAAAATGCAGAATTGAGGGCAATGCCACAAAGTATGCAAAGCTGATGCCAGTATAAAACAGCACGATACTGCCGATCAAAAGTGGCAAGGCCAGGCTCTTTTCTTTGGCATACAGCGCAGGCTTAATAAAGGTCCAGAGCTGATACAGGATAAACGGCATCGCGATCATCAGCGCGACAAAGAAGTTCAGCTTAAAAGGTGCCATGAAGGTTGCAGTGACATCTGTAGCAATCATAGTCGAGCTGGCGGGTAGCTGTGTACGCAGCGGTTCAGACAACCACTGGTAAGTCTGATTGGCAAAGGGCAACAAACAGAAAAACAGGCCAATCAGGACAGCAACCACTTTAAACAGATGCTTTCTTAAGATGATCAAATGCTGGGTAATCGGCATCTGTTCAAGATTCAGCGTTGCAGCCTCATTTGAGGCTGGTGTGGTCGGTAAGGATGTCATACGGCCACCTTCATTTCTGTATAACGTTGTTCTGAAATCACGGTTTGAATTGCTGTAGGCTTGGGTAAATACACGGGAGATACAGGCTGTATCACCGGCTGATAGCTGAGCAAGGGCTGAGCAGACTGAGGTTTTATTTTTAATTGATCAGCTGCAATCGGCTGCTGCAAATCTGTCATTTGTGCCTGCATCTTGGCTTCCAGTTCCTGAATCCGCTGCATTTCAGCCTGCATCTGTTCACGTAGCTCGGACAGGCGTAATTCACGATCAAGATCATTCTGAACGTTGCTCACCATACGCTTGATCTTGCCGTACCATGTTCCGACAAAACGTACTGCTTCCGGAAGCTTATCTGGCCCAAGGACCAAAAGCGCAATAATCCCGAAAATCAGCAGCTCGGTCATTCCGATATTGAGCATAGCGAACTCTTAACTTTTAACCGAATGTTCAGGAGTTTTGACCTGGGCATCAATGGTGCGTGGCTCTGCAAGTTTGGCCTGTTCAGCCTCTTCATCTTTGACTGATTTTTTAAAGTCTTTAATCGCGCCGCCGACGTCTTTACCCAGATTTTTAAGTTTCGATGTACCGAACAATAAAATCACCACAATTGCAAAAATCAGCACATGCCAAATTGATAATCCTGCCATTATTTTATCCTCCATATTTCATGCACCTATCTCAGCAGGCTTGTATGACAATGCAGTGACGCTTTAATGACAGTTTGCCGACACAGCATCAGTGCGATGAATCGTCCATATCAAAAATTCTATGATTCGATCAAAACCAGGCTGTGCTAGCATATGGCCTGATATGGAAATCTCAGCAGCACTGTCATGGCCTTGATTCTTCCGCTCCTGTCTTTTCTGACCGGTTATTGGGGCGTGCAATATTTAAAACCGATTCGGCCTTTCTTGGCGGCTTTACTGGCCCGTGTCCTGATTCCGGTACTGATTATTTACAATATGGTGTTTTACCAAGAGGGCAGTTTGTGGCTGATTGCCTTCAGCTTTTTCTGTTCCTGCGTATTCTTTGCCTTGTTTTATTTCATCCTGAAAAATAAACTGCGTGCCTTATGCCTGAGCTATTTAAATGGGGCATGGCTGGGAATTCCTTTTGCCTTGGCAGTTTTTGGTCCACAAGTGACCAGTACCGTGGTGGCGCTGTATATTGGTGGTTCTTTGTTTGGCAATGTCTGCGCAGTAATGGCAGTCAGTGAAGCCCGACAAGACACGCGTTATATTTTAAAAAATGTGTTGTTCTCACCTCCGGTGGTCGCTTTGTCGATGGCAGCTTTATTGTCATTTTGGGATTTGAGTCATTGGCAGCAAGTGCCTTGGATAGAGATACTGTATCAGGCCAATAAAGTACTGGTCACTTTTAGCGGCATGTGTGTGCTGGGAATGTGGCTGAGCAATGTGCGGATCAGCCGCTTCGATTTAATGCGCAGTCTGCAACTTATTTTTTGTCGTGGGCTATTTGCTGTTTTACTGTGTGTTGCCGCCTATTATTATTTACCTATTCCGCAGCAGACGCTGACCTATGCGGTACTGCTGATGTTCTTTTTATTGCCGCCTGCAGCCAATATTGTGGCACTGGAAACCCATTATCAGGGAACGGGCCATTCCGCCAAATATATTGCTTCGGGAACTTTGGCCAGCGCGATCTTGATTGCCTTATATGGGGTAATCGTGCATGCGTTGATGCCTACGCTATAGATTCCCTCTCTTTTTAGGAGATGAGAAACGCTGTTTCGCAAGGGGAGAGATGTATTTTAAAAATCCCTCACCCCAGCCCTCTCCCAAAGGGAGAGGGGGTAATGAGAGGAGGAACTTACTTCGCCAAACTCTTCTTAAACAACTGCATCGCCTGACCACGATGACTGATTTTATTCTTTTCTTCCTTGCTCATTTCTGCACTGGAAATTCCCAGTTCCGGTAACCAGAACAACGGGTCATAGCCAAAACCATTTTTACCACGTGCAGCTTCCAGAATTTCCCCGTGCCAGATACCCTGAAAGACTTGCGGTAAGGGATCTTCGGCATGTTGGACCAGTGCCAGTACACAAACAAACATGCCTTCAATTGCTTCACCATCTTGGCGTAAGGGTTTGAGATCGGCTAGCAGTTTTTCATTATTGGCGGTATCGTTGCCATGTTCCCCAGCATAACGGGCCGAGTAAATGCCGGGAACGCCTCCAAGAACTGGCACACAAATGCCTGAATCATCTGCAATAGCAGGTTTTCCGGAAATTTTAGCGGCATGGCGGGCCTTAATAATGGCATTTTCGACAAAGCTTAAACCGTCTTCGATGGCATCTTCGATATTCAACTTGCCTTGAGCCACGACTTCAACCGGGAGTTGTAGCTCGGCAAACAGTTTTTCAAACTCGGCAATTTTACCTTTGTTATTACTCGCCAATACCAGTGTGCCTTCGGATAACCAGTCAGTTGCAGCCATGTTAAAACTCATTATTAGATAAAGAATGAGTACTATTTTAGCAATGGATCAGGAACTTGCGGCAATAAAAAAGCACCCGAAGGTGCTATTTATACCATTCAGCTTATTGTGCCTGAATCCATCTGTCGGCACGATCACGCGCCTGACGGATCTGCTCTTGGGTTAAGTTCGCTGCCAAGGCAGTTTTTCTGCCTTCCGACAGCGTAATCACTTTATTGTCGAGCATGCCATCACGGGTAGACAGTTCATACCACTGGTAAGCGCCCATATAGTTTTTCTTTTTCTCTTCCATCATTGCCAGATTAAAGCTGGCACGGTTATCGCCACGGCTAGCCGCTTTTTCAAAATACTGACGCGCCAGCGCTTCATCTTTTCTGGTGCCAATACCATCTGCCAGCATACGGCCGACATTCAGCTGGGCAACTGCCAGACCTTGATCCGCAGCAGCTTTATACCAGGCAAAGGCCTGTCGTTCATCTTTTTGAATGTCTTTACCATACTGGTATTTGGTGGCCAGATAAAACTGTGCGCCGGCCTGACCAGCTTTCGCTGCTTTGGTCAGACTGTTGATATCCATGATGGAATACTGAGCCGCTTGACTGGCAACAGATGGACTAGGTGCAACATAATCTGCATGGGCTTGCATGCCAAAAAGTCCCGCCAGTAGCGTCGTACTTAATAATAATTTTTTCATAGCGCGCTCACTCGATAAATTGCGACTTCACCAAATAGATTAGGGAGATGCTTGCTCAGCAAACTATCTTCTTGATTCCCGTTCACAGCGAGTCGATTAATAATTTTGATATTATTTTCCGCACAAAGTGCTTCAAAATCACGAAATGTACATAAGTGGATATTCGGGGTGTTATACCACATATACGGCAAGGCTTCAGAAACCGGCATTCTCCCTTTGATTGCCAAGAAAGACCGGGTCTTCCAGTGCGCAAAGTTCGGGAAGGTAATAATGGCCTGTTTCCCCACACGCACCATATCACGTAATAATACGTCAGGCGCATCTACAGCTTGCAAAGCTTGTGCCATGACCACATTGTCAAAAGACTGGTCAGCAAAGCGGCTTAAGCCGAGGTTTAAGTCCTGCTGGATGATATTTAACCCGCGACTGACCGCAATTGCAATCTTTTCCTGATCAATTTCTAATCCGTATGCACGAATATCGTGCTTTTTACTCATTTGTGCCAGCAGTTCACCATCGCCACAACCGAGGTCAAGTACGCTAGAACCGGGCTTAATCCACTTTTCAGCGAGTTGTTGATCGATACGCATTATATGGTCTCCTTCGGTGTTGCTTTCAGGTGTTCTTCACCCCCGAGAAATGCACGCAAAGATTTTACATAGAGCGGAATCGGGAACAGGAAGGAGTCATGGCCTTGTTCCGCATCAATATCCAGATAGCTGACAGGTTTATGGTTGCTAATTAAGGCATCCACGATTTCTTGCGAGCGGGCAGGGGTAAAACGCCAGTCAGTGGTGAATGACACCACCAGGAATTTGCACTGGGTATTGGCCATGGCTTTTTTGAGCGACTGTTCATATTCACGCGACGGATCAAAGTAATCCAGTGCCTTGGTCATGATCAGATAGGTATTGGCATCGAAGTTACGGCTGAACTGTTCACCCTGATAACGCAAATAGCTTTCGACCTGAAATTCAACATCGAAACCATACATAAATTTGCCTGATTTCAAATCGCGGCCAAACTTCTGCTTCATGGCTTCTTCGGACAGGTAGGTAATATGGCCGACCATACGTGCCAGAATCAGGCCACGTTTAGGATAGCTGTCATTTTCCAGATAACGACCATTATGGAAATCCGGGTCTGACAAAATCGACTGACGTGCCACTTCGTTAAAAGCAATATTCTGTGCAGAAAGCTTTGGAGCGCTGGCAATGATCACGCATTTTCTTAAACGGTTTGGATAATCCACTGACCATTGCAATGCCTGCATGCCACCCAGTGAACCGCCAATGATGGCATCCCAGGTATCAATTCCTAAACGATCAGAGAGCAGGGCTTGGGTTTTGACCCAGTCACGTACCGTAACCAATGGAAAATCGGGGCCATAAGGACGGTTGTCATTTTCAGGGTTGGGCGAGATCGGGCCGGTAGAACCGCTACAGCCACCAATATTATTCAGTGAAACCACAAAGAATTTTGACGTATCAATGGCTTTGCCGGGACCAATACATGAATCCCACCAACCGGCTTTTTTATCATCTTCATGATGATAGCCAGCAGCGTGGTGATGACCGGAAAGGGCATGACAAATCAGAATGGCATTGGACTTATCGGCATTGAGTTCGCCATAAGTTTCAACCATCAGTTCAAAACGTGGGAGGATGCGACCGCATTCAAGCTCTAACGGCTCTTCAAATTGGAACTTTTGTGGGACAACAATGCCCACTGAGTCAGCTGGAAAAGACACGGGGAGGATTCGCCTTAAATCTTTAGTATGAATAATAAAAGGATACCATTTGCCGGTATCCTTCTAAAGTCATTTTAGTGCTATGAATTATCGCAAATTCTAATACCGCCGTTTAGACCGCAGCAGCAATCACCTGATCGGTGCTTAACACACCCTGATCAATTAGGCGGTTGGTCGAGGCAATAATTGCTTCAATGGAAGAGGTCACAATGTTGTCATGTACTCCTGCACCAAAGGCAGATTTACCGGTACCTTTCACTTGAAGTTCGATCAAGGCCAAGGCTTTGGCATGAGCACCCGAACTGATGCTGCGCTCTTCATAGTTTACAACATCAATCGGTAACTGAAGTGCATCTAAAATCGCAGAAATTGGACCGTTGCCTTCACCGCGAACACGGCGTGACTGGCCATCAATTTCAAGATCAAGCTCAATCACCTGATTGCCATTGTCATCCGACAATTTGTAATTTTTCGCAGAATAGTGAACGTTTTTAGCATCCACATAAGTTTCTTTGAACAACTTCCAGATTTCAGTCGCACTGATTTCAGTGCCTTGCTCATCGGTACGTTTTTGTACGATCTGAGAGAATTCAATCTGTAAACGACGCGGCAAAATCACGTTGTAGTTGGATTCTAACAAGTAGGCAATACCACCTTTACCTGACTGTGAATTCACACGGATCACTGCGTCATAGTCACGGCCCAAATCTTTCGGGTCGATTGGCAAGTACGGCATATCCCAGATTTCTTCGTTTTTCTGGAACTCGAAACCTTTTTTGATGGCATCCTGATGCGAACCCGAGAATGCAGTAAACACCAAATCACCGGCATATGGATGACGCGGGTGCACAGGTAAACCGGTACATTCTTCCACAGTCGCAATGATTTCATTGATGTTGGAGAAATCTAAATTCGGTGCCACGCCTTGGGTATACATGTTCAAGGCAATCGCAGCCACGTCGACGTTACCGGTGCGCTCGCCATTACCAAACACACAGCCTTCAACCCGGTCAGCACCAGCCATAATTGCCAATTCAGAAGCGGCAATTCCACAACCACGGTCATTGTGACAGTGAACTGAAATGATCACGCCGTCACGACGCTGGATGTTGCGGTGCATCCATTCGATTTGATCGGCATAGATGTGTGGGCCTGAAACTTCTACGGTTGCAGGCAAGTTCAAGATCACTTTATTGGTCGGTGATGCTTCCCAGATTTCAGTGACGGCATCGCAGACATCTTTTGCGACTTCTAATTCGGTTGCAGTAAAACATTCCGGGCTGTACTGAAATACGAATTCAGTTTCCGGCTGTTTTGCGGCATATTCTTTCACTTTTTGTGCAGCATTAATGGCTAACTGTTTTGCACCCTCAACATCAACATTCAAGACTTTATTGCGGAATGTCGGCGAGTTAGAGTTATAGATATGTACAATGGCACGTTTCGCACCTTGTAAAGATTCAAAGGTACGCTGAATCAAATGATCACGTGCCTGAACCAAGACCTCGATATAAACGTCATCCGGAATATGACCTTCTTCAATCAATTTACGGGTGAAATCGAAGTCAATTTGAGATGCTGACGGGAAGCCGATTTCAATATGTTTGAAACCGATTTTCACCAACATCTGGAACATCTTGAATTTCTGCTCCATGTTCATTGGCTCAAAGATCGCTTGGTTACCGTCACGCAGGTCGGTACTCATCCAGATTGGCGCTTTGTTGATTTCATTGTTCGGCCATTGACGGTCTGGTAAGTCCACACGTTGATACATGCGACGGTATTTTTTACTTGGATCAGCCAACATCATGAGAGAGCTCCTTATGCTAACTTGGGTACCGTAATCTTGGTTAAAGCGGTGCGTGGGTCAGCGGCATAGATTTTGTCTATTCATTGGGTTTTAGTGACAGTCTGGTTCAAACCTGAAATATGGTCTAAATATTGGTGGTTTAGCTTCACCAAATGCACTAAATGCCTTACTTATAATTTAAAGTTTAATCCACTTATCCCGAAAAGTTTTTGCTATTTTTATGGATTTTAGTCGTATGGTAATAAAGATTTTCTTATAAAGTTCAAGTGGTGAGAAATATTTTCACTTATTTTAAATATTGTATTTTATATTTTCTCTATTTGGGCATAATTCGTTATTTATTACGTTCAATAGTGCCATAACGCAGTATATTTTAATAAAAAATAAATCCAATGATTTTCAAAGATCATTGACGTCAGGGCATCTTTTAAAGTTCAGCCCATTTACGCATTAAATTATGATACAGATTGGTCAGTTTCATGACCTCTGCATGCTGATCGCCCAGCTGCATTCTCAGGTTTTGAATACTCTGATCCAGATTAAACAGCATATGCCGCTCTGCATCATCACGGATCATGCTTTGTACCCAAAAAAATGAAGCAATTCGACAACCGGCAGTGATTGGCGTGACTTCATGCAAGCTGGTCGATGGATACAAAATCATATCGCCGGCAGGCAATTTTACTTCGTGATAACCGTAAGTGTCTTCAACCACCAGTTCACCACCGACATATTCTTCCGGCTCACTCAAGAAAACCGTACAGGATAAATCCGTTCTAAGGCGTTCATTGCTGCCGCGAATACGACGAATCGAATTGTCGACATGAAAGCCGAAAGATTCATTATTTTCATAGCGGTTAAACAGGGGAGGAATAATATCCAGTGGAATCGCCGCTGATAAAAATAAAGCATGCTGTCCCAGAGACTCAAGAATGATTGTGCTTAAATGCTGGGTCAGGGAATGATCTTCAGGCAGTTGCTGATTCTGTTTCACCGTTGCAGAGAGTGTACCCGCGGTAACTTTGCCGTTGACCCACTCAATCTTATTCATCTCCTCACGGAAATATTGCACCTGTTCTTTGCTCAGTACATTTGGAATATGATGCAGCACGAGAAACCCCTGAATAATCGTATTTTAAAAATAACATAGCCCCCATCAGGAGGCTATGCGGTTATATTGAATTAATATTTAAAGTTGACTGCTAACACTGCACTACGGCCTTCTGCTTCAGTGGCATAGTGAGAGGCATAAGCTTTGGTGAAGTAACGTTCATCAGACAGGTTATTGACGTTTAATTGCAAATCAACATTTTCATTCACGTTATAACGCGCCATAGCATCATAACGGACATAACCTGGAACCCACTTGGTATTGGCTGCATCACCATAAACTTTATCCATTGCAACAGCACCTGCACCTAAAGTTAAAGCAGGTGTTACAGCATAGGTAGTCCACAGGGTTGCAGAATTTTTAGGTACATTCTGCATTTGCTTACCTTTGGCAGGGTTGTCAGGTGTACATACCCCTTGACGGTTACAGGATGGGCCCGGGTTCACAGTTTCACTGTCGAGATAAGTATAACCAGCAGATACAGCCCATTTATCTGTAATTTGGCCATTTACGCCCAGCTCAAGACCGTCTACTTGGGTTTCGCCGCCATTGGTATATGTAGCAGCATCCAGTTGAATCCGTGTATTTTGTTTTTCAGTACGGAACACGGCAGCGGTTAAACTCAGTCTTTCATTTAACACATCCCACTTTGTGCCGATTTCAAAGGTACGGCTCTCTTCAGGATCTAATTCCATATAGGCTTGGCCAATTGCTTCTGAACCATCCCCGCCATCTACACCGACCGGATTGGCAGAAGTCGCATAACTTGCATAGATAGAACCATTTTCAACAGGTTTAAAGATTAATCCAGCCTGATAGGTCAGGAAGTCGGTATTATTTTCAATAGAGTCGCCAGTCGCATTTGTGGTTTGCTTGGTATCAAATTTATCCCAACGTAAACCCAAATCTAATAACCATTGCGGGCTAAACTCGATATTATCTAAGAGATAGACAGATGTAGTCTCGGTCGTGGTTGTCGTGAGATTTTTGTTGGCTGCGGAAGAGCCCAACCATTGATTACGTGAGTCTGGATTAGTTAATGATGTACACCATGCATCGTTGATAGCACAGTCGCTGTTGAAACCACCTGTGGTGGTACCTGGATAGCCTGGATAACTTGTTAAGTAGTTACCTTTGTCAGATTTTTGATCTGAGTACTCTGCACCTATATTAAAGCTATGCTTGAATGCACCTGTATTAAACTTACCTGTCAAAGCAAGCTGGTCGGTAAAGATGTTGGTATCAGTAATACGTGAGTTTATACGACGCCAGACTTTATCATTTAGCACGTTACCTTTGGAGTCATCTGGCTGGGTCCATAAGTAGTCATTTTTGGCAGTGCTATATACCGCTGTATTACTCAGGGTCAGGTTATCCGTTAAATCGTGTTCCAGTTTAATGGTGCCGATCTGATTTTCCTGTTTCTGGAAATCACGACTTAATAAACCATAATAAATGCCCTGTTTTACATCAACAGGTTTACCGATGGTGGCTTTTTTTGCCGCATCATACTTATAAGGAACACCTGAATCCGGCGTGTCATCCGATTTTAAATAGTAATAACTTAAAGTCGCGCGGGTAGGGGTGTCCAGACCAAATACAATACTCGGTGCAATACCGGCACGTTTATATTCGGCACCATTTTTCTGGCCAGCTTTTTCATTATGGTGACCCATCACGGCCACACGTGCTGCTATACCATTTCCAAAATCTTTATTGCCATCCAAGGTTATGCGTTGATAGTTGTCAGTACCACCCGCGACAGAACCTTCTAGAAAGTCACCCGCTTTAGCAACTTTAGAAATCATGTTGATACTACCACCAGTCGTTCCTGCACCGCCCATAGCAGATGCAGAACCTTTGGTGACTTCAACCTGTTCGACAGCAAACATTTCACGGTTCTGTGAAGTGGCGTTGCGTACGCCGTCTACATACATGGAACTTTCAGAATTATAACCCCGAATAAAAGGACGGTCACCGTTTGGGTTACCACCTTCACCTGCGCCCAAGGTAATCCCCGGAACTGTACGCAGTGCATCAGCTAAAGTCGTCACTTGTGTATCTGCAATCAGCTGTTTTGAAATCACTGAAACTGACTTTGGGGTATCGAGTAAAGGCGCAACAAATTTGCTATTCGCAGATTGATCTACTTTTAAGCTGGGTGTTTGTTCAGCTTTGACTTCTTGATGAATCGTCTCTAACTGGATCACCTGTTCTTCTGCCATCGCAGATGCAGCTACCATTGATAAAGATGAAACAATTGCAGAAGAAACGATTTTTTTACGTGTTTTAATGAAGGTCATGTTAAACCTAATAAATGAATGCTAAAAATGTATGCGAATAATAATGATTCTTGTTTTTATTTTTATCCTTTTGTCATAGGAATTCATGATCTTTAAGAAAATATTAAATGAGATTTTAAATGTAATGATATAACAATAAGTATTTAAGTTTTTGATTTTATTTAGTATTGATAAAGAAAGCGGATTGCTGGCTTTTTATTGAGAATAATGATGTTTATAAAAGGGCACAAATTAGGGAGGTTTCATGGAGTACTCATTGAGTGATAAAAAACCCTGCCGAAGCAGGGTTTTGAATCATGACTTTTATATTAGAAGTCGTATGAAACAGATAACCAGTAGTTACGGCCTGGAATATAAGTACCTGTTGTACTAGAACCAATATCTAAATATTTATAACCAGTAGCAGTTTGTAGACGACCACGGTTGTCTAAATATTCATATGATTTTGCACCTTCGGTAAAATCTTTGTCCAGCAGGTTGTTCACAGCCATATTCAGACGTAATTGATCACTGACGGTATAACTTGCACCGAGGTTGAATACGCTATAGCCCGCTAACTTGTCACCAAATAATTTATATTCTTCATAGTCGCTTGAGCCTAAACCTGAAGCAGGTGCTGTTGGCGTAGTCAGGAAGCGTTGACGATCAGATTTATATTCGTACTGTAACCATAGGTCTACAGCAGGCACCAGATGCCATGTTGAAGTCAGGTTAAGCGCATTACGTGGCTGGTTATTGTAATAAGTGCCTTCGTTTTCTCCATTCGTAATTTCACTTCTGGTATAGGTATAGGCAGCTTTCATATCCCATTCAGGCAAAATGCTGTATTGCAAAGTTGCTTCTGCACCATAAACTTTGGCCTTATTCGCATTCACGCTGGTTGAACATGAGCTTGCAGTCAAGCATTCAGCGGATACAGGAAGATTCTCTGAAACAATTGCATCTTTAATCTGGTTGTAAAAACCGGTTGCCGTGAAATTGATATCATCTGTCGGCTGTAAATTAAAACCTAATTCATAGTTGGTTGAGGTTTCAGGCTTTAAGTCCGGATTACCAAATGTCAGGTTTTGTCCCTGTCCACTGAGGCCAACAACGCCGTCATAAAGGGCTTTCGCAGAAGGTGCTTTATAACCTGTACTTACGCCACCTTTCACAGTCAGCATGTCATTGGTATTCCAGACTAGATAGGCACGTGGACTAAAATGACCGCCAAAACCGGAGTGGTCTTCAAAACGACCGCCATAGGTTAAACTTAAACTATCCAAAAGACGCCATTCATCTTCAGCATAAACTGACCAGGATTTTTTATCGAATTCGTCTACACCAGTCGAATACAGAGCGATATTATCTTTATTGGTTTGCTCTTTGTATTCCGTACCCACAGTGAGCTTATGCGCACCTAAAGTTGAAATAATATGGCTATCTGCAATTAAATCGGTATTTTTTAACACGCGATCTGCACCAATTTGTGCATTTCCGACGGGTAATGCAGCTGAAGGTATCGTACGACCTTTGGTTTCAGTTTCTGAGTGGCTGATATAAGTATTCCACTGACCAAAGCTATAGTCGCCATCATGCCCGATTGCAAACTGGGTACGATCAAAAATCAATTTATCTTTATAACCATTTGCTGTTGTTGCAGTATCTAAAGTACCTAAACGATTGTCTTCATTCTTATAGTTTTGATGGCTGTAGAATGAGTCAAGCCACAAGGCATTTTGATCATCTACTTTGTATGTAAGTTTACCGCCTACATCATAATTATGTGCGGTGGTCGGGCGTGGATCACGGCCAGTTGAACCTTCGACACGCTCAGACTGACCCCGGTCATAATAACTGCCGCGAAGTTGCAGACCAAGCACATCATTGACCAATGGACCATTCACCAAGAAGCTGGTTTTCCAAGAATCTGCTTCAGTACCATGCTCCATAACGTTGCCACTGACAGTAACGTTCCCATTCCACTCGTCTGAAACTTTTTTGGTAATGATATTAATCACACCACCCATGGCATCTGAACCGTAGAGGGTAGACATAGGTCCACGAATGACTTCAATACGCTCAATGGCTGAAAGAGGGGGCATAAAGCCTGTCGCTGCTTCACCAAAACCATTCGGGGTAACATCGGTAGAAGTGGTTTGACGACGGCCATCAATCAAAATAAGGGTATCATCAGCGTTCATACCACGGATGCTAACATTTAGTCCTGCAGTTTTGCCTACGCCATTACGCACATCCACTCCAGGGACATCAACCAACAGGTCAGCAATATTGGTGGCATTCTTACGTTGAATATCTTCTTGAGTGATCACGCTAATTGAGGCAGGGGCATCTTTTAATTGTTGTTCAAACCCCGATGCAGAAACTACAATGGTAGATAAGGTGGTAGTTGGGATGTTGGAGGGGCTATTTGTCTCTGCAAAAGCAGATGTTGCTGTGACCCCAAAAATTGCCAATGTAAGCGGACGAAGACTAAAACTATGCATGACCAAATTCCCGAACCGAAGAATAAATTAGTATTGTTGCTCAAATAAGAAACTGGATATTAATGATAGTACTTATCATTTGCAATAAAAAATATACATTTTCTGCATTTAAGTGGGGTTGACTGAATATTTGAAAGGGTAGCAATTCGAATAAAAAAGACTTAAAAACTGGAACTCGCGCGTATTTTTTGTATATCCTTAAATGTTGTCATATAATGTGGCACATTTTTATAAACCTGTTATTACCAAATATATAGAGGAAGCCATGCAAGTAACTTCTGAAGCGGTTTCGGGCGTTGCCCGTCGTTTAAATGTTTCTGTACCGACGAGCCGTATTAATGAGCAATTTGAAGCTCGTTTAAAACGCACTGCTAAAACTGCGAAGATCAACGGCTTCCGTCCAGGTAAAGTGCCTGTAAACGTCGTTCGTCGTGAATACGGCGCTGGTATCTACCAAGAAGTTGTCAACGACATCATTCGTGATACAGTTTTCGAAGCGATCCAGCAAGAAAAAATCAATGCCGTAGGCATGCCGAACATTGAAAAAACTGAAATGAAAGACGACGCTTTAGTTTATGAAGCGACTGTTGAAGTTTATCCAGAAGTTGACGTGAAATTCGAAGGCTTGGAAGTTGAACGCAAAGCTTCAGAAGTGAATGACAAAGATGTTGAGAAGATGATTGAAAATCTTCAAAAACAACGCGCTTCTTGGGCTGAAACAAAAGGCATGGCTAAAAAAGACATGCAAGTAACTTTTGATTTTGAAGGTTCAATCGACGGCGAAAAATTTGAAGGCGGTTCTGCAGAAGACTTCAAACTAGTACTTGGTTCTGGTCGTATGATCCCTGGCTTCGAAGACGGTATCGTTGGTATGAAGAAAGGCGAAGAGAAAGTGATTGATGTAACTTTCCCTGAAGACTACCAAGCTGAAAACCTTGCTGGTAAACAAGCTCAATTCAAAATCACTGTGAAGCTTGTTGAAAAACAAAAACTTCCAGAAATCGATGCTGAATTCCTGAAAATCTTCGGTGTATCTGAAGAAGAAGGCATTGAGAAGTTAAAAGCTGACGTTCGTAAAAACATGGAACGTGAAGTTAAGAATGGCCTTCGCAACCAGGTTAAAGGCGCGACTTTCGATGCACTTGTAGCTGCAAACGAAGTTGAACTTCCAGCTGCTATGCTTGCTCAAGAAATTGACCGTCAACGTCAACAAATGATCCAGCAGTTCACACAGCAGTTTGGTGCTCAAGGTGCGAAAGCATTTGATTCAAGCATGCTTCCAGACGAATTGTTCAAAGAACAAGCTGAAAAATCTGTAAAACTTGGCGTACTTGTAAGCCGTGTTTTAGCTGATGCGAAAATCGAAGTAGATGCTGCACGTGTTGAAGCGTACATCGAAGATATGGCTTCTTCTTACGAAGATCCAAACGAAGTGATCGAATACTTCAAAAACGATGCGCAACAGCGTGCTCAAATCGAAGCAGTTGTACTAGAAGACCAAGTTGTTGATTACATTTTGGCTTCTGCTAAAGTAACTGATGCGACTGTAAGCTATGAAGACTTATTGAAAGAGCAGCAAGCTCGTCAACAAGGCTAATTTAGCTTTCGATAAAAAAGGCGCTTAATGCGCCTTTTTTTCATATTGATGCCTGAAAAAAGCATTTCTGTTTTTCACAAAACTAATGCAAAAAATATAATGGATTTGTTGGCGAATTTTTTGCAATTTCAGTGATTATACCTCATATTGTGATTATGGGTTAGGTCACAAAAAATTTAGGAATAAATAAACGTATGTATGTTCCAACGATTGAAAACGCTTTAGTGCCAATGGTGGTAGAACAATCCTCTCGTGGTGAGCGTTCTTTTGATATTTATTCACGCCTTTTGCGTGAACGTGTAATTTTTATGACGGGCGAAGTTGAAGACAACATGGCGAACCTGATCGTTGCGCAAATGTTGTTTTTAGAGGCGGAAAATCCAGATAAAGATATTCATCTATATATCAATTCACCAGGCGGTTCGGTAACTGCGGGTATGGCGATTTATGACACCATGCAGTTTATCAAACCTGATGTCGTAACGTACTGCATGGGTCAGGCAGCATCAATGGGTGCGTTCCTGCTGAATGCCGGTACCAAGGGCAAGCGTTATTGCCTTGAAAATGCCCGTGTCATGATTCACCAGCCATTGGGTGGTTTCCGTGGTCAGGCTTCAGATATTGAAATTCATGCACGTGAAATCCTGTTCATTAAAGAGCGTTTAAACCGTTTAATGGCTGAACATAGCGGTCAGGATTACGAAAAAGTGGCACGTGATACAGATCGTGACAACTTTATGACTGCGCAGCAAGCGAAAGAATACGGTCTTGTGGACGAAGTTTTAACTAAACGTCCATAAGTTTTAAAGATTGAGATAGTGGAGTAAATATGTCCGAACATCCTCAAGGACAAAAGCATTGTTCATTTTGCGGTAAAACGCAGTCTGAAGTCGGGAAGCTGATTGCAGGCGAGGACGCATACATTTGTAACGAATGTGTGGACGTATGCTTAGATTTGGTTCAAACCAGTCAGCAGGTGGAAACCAATGACTGGGCCAATCGTCCTTTGCCGAAACCGCATGAAATTCGTGCGGCCTTGGATCAATATGTGATTGGTCAGGACGTCGCGAAGAAAACCTTGTCAGTAGCGGTATATAACCATTACAAGCGCTTGAAAGTGCAAAATAATGGCAAGAAAGCCGACGATTCAGTCGAGCTTTCAAAAAGTAATATTATGCTGGTTGGTCCGACAGGATCAGGCAAAACCTTGCTGGCACAGACCCTTGCACGTCTTCTGGATGTTCCATTTGCCATGGCAGATGCGACTACCCTGACCGAAGCCGGTTATGTGGGTGAAGATGTAGAAAATATCGTACAAAAGCTTCTTCAAAAAGCTGATTATGATGTCGAAAAAGCGCAAAAGGGTATTATCTATATCGACGAGATCGACAAGATTACCCGTAAGTCCGAAAACCCATCCATCACACGTGATGTATCGGGTGAAGGCGTACAGCAAGCACTCTTGAAAATGATTGAAGGCACGGTTGCATCAATTCCGCCACAAGGTGGACGTAAGCATCCGCAGCAAGAATTCATTCAGATTGATACCTCGAACATCCTGTTTATCTGTGGTGGTGCATTCTCAGGACTTGAGAAAATTGTACAGCAACGTCAGGAAAAAGGTGGCATCGGCTTTACTGCAGAAGTGCGTAAAAAAGATGAAACCAAGAAGCTGTCTGACTTGTTCCGTCAAGTTGAAGCAACTGACCTGGTAAAATTTGGTTTGATTCCAGAATTTATTGGTCGTTTGCCAGTAATTGCCACTTTGGACGAGTTGGATGAAGAAGCACTGATGCAGATTCTGACTGAGCCGAAGAACGCCTTGACCCGTCAGTATCAACATCTGTTTGATATGGAAGATGTGGATCTGGTCTTTGAAGAATCTGCTCTACGTGCAGTGGCTAAGAAAGCAGTTGAGCGTAATACAGGCGCGCGTGGTCTACGTTCAATTCTTGAAAATTCATTGCTGGAAACCATGTATGACTTGCCAAGCCGTAGCGATGTCGGCACTGTCGTCATCAATGAAGCTGTGATTAAAGGTGAGGCAGAGCCGGAATACCGTGCTGAGCGTCAGCCACATGATCAGCAAGAGACAGCGACAAAAATAGATTTAAAGGTGGTAAATAGCAAATCTGCTTAATTGCTATTCGTCCGAAACGTGCGAAAACTCCGTGTTTTCGCACGTTTTTTATTTCCAAAAATAAAGCTCGGTGTTAATCTGATTCACTAGGCGTGGATGCCTAAAACTTATAAAAAATAAATCGCAAAGCACTTGCATACAAAAGAATAAAGACGCAGTGAGGAATAAGCATGCGTGGAGTCGCAATTGTACTCATCAGCAGTTTGGCATTGCTGGGGTGTCATGGTAAGAAAGCCGTCGTTGAGCCTACACAGCCACTCAGCACTTTAAAAAATATCGATCTTGAAAAAAAACCGGGCTTTGTCGAGCAGCATCGTATTGGTATGTTCACCATTGGCGGTTGGGTCAATCAAAAGCAGGGCAACCAGTTTCAGACGGTGAAACCGCAGCATGATGAAGCCGCTATCGTCTATTTATATCGACCAGATTCCAGATGGAACCGTCAGGAAATTGTCGCTGCCAGTCTGTTTATCAATCAAGAACATATTCCAAGCTTATTGCACAACCATTATTACTGGATTGAAGTGCCTGCAGGGACGTATCGTTTGAGTACCAGTCGACCGCTAGGCGCGCTGCATTTCCAGAAACCTAAATATCTGGATTTTACTGTCGAAGCGGGACAGTCTTATTTTATTAAATATGATGAAGAGAATATCAGTACACGCCGGAGTGTTTCCGGGCCGCTCATGCTGATGCCGGAAAAAGTTGGCCTGAATGAAATTGCTTTTACTCAGCTAAAATCAGACAGTTTTAACTTCGTGGCACAAGATCAGGAAACTGGCCAGATTCGTAAAAAAGCCCAAAAAATTGAACCGACTGCTTATGATCCATCATTGGATGTACAGCTAAAAGCACCTTTTAAACTTTGGGATCCACGGACTTGGTAATTGACATTTTATTGAGAAAATATAATAAAAAAGCACCCTGAATGGGTGCTTTTTTATACAGATTTAATTAGCCCGCAGCAGCGTCAACTACTGGAATCTTACCAATTTTTGCTTGCCAGATTTTAGGTGCAGTCGCGTGAATAGAAGTACCATTCACATCAACCGCTACAGATACCGGCATATCTTTTACCACAAATTTGTAAATTGCTTCCATACCCAGGTCAGCAAAGGCAACCACTTCAGCTTCGCGAATAGCTTTAGACACGAGGTAAGCAGCACCACCGACAGCCATCAGGTAAGTTGCCTGGTTGTCTTTAATGGCTTCAACGGCAGCAGGACCACGGTCTGCTTTACCGATCATGCCGAACATGCCAGTTGCTTCAAGAACTTGACGCGTAAATTTATCCATACGCGTAGCCGTTGTTGGGCCAGCAGGGCCTACAACTTCGTCGCCGACTGGATCAACAGGGCCAACGTAGTAGATAAACTTGCCTTTCAGATCAACAGGAAGTTCTTCACCGTTGTTCAGCATGTCGACCATACGTTTGTGTGCAGCATCACGACCTGTATAGATTGTACCGTTAAGAAGAAGTGTATCGCCTGGTTTCCAGCTATTCATTTCTTCTTGGGTAATCGTGTCAAGGTCAACACGTTTAGAAGATGAAGAATCCCAAGTCACAGCAGGGTAGTCTTCAAGTTTAGGTGCTTGAATGTGTGCAACACCTGTACCATCTAACTGGAAGTGTGCATGACGAGTTGCAGCACAGTTCGGAATCATACCGACTGGCTTACCAGCAGCATGACATGGGTAATCCTTGATCTTAATGTCTAGAACAGTGGTTAAACCACCAAGACCTTGTGCACCAATACCTAAAGCATTTACTTTTTCGAAGATTTCGATACGAAGCTCTTCCATTTTGCTTTGTGGACCACGACGGAGCAATTCGTCCATGTTGATCTCTTCCATCAATGCTTCTTTGGCAAGCATCATGGCTTTTTCAGCAGTACCACCAATACCGATACCCAGCATACCAGGAGGACACCAGCCTGCACCCATGGTCGGAACAGTTTTCAGTACCCAATCCACGATTGAATCAGATGGGTTTAACATTGCTAGTTTAGATTTGTTTTCTGAACCGCCACCTTTGGCTGCCACAGTGATATCTACTTTATTACCAGGCACAAGCTTGTGGTAAATCACGGCAGGAGTGTTGTCTTTGGTGTTCTTACGACCAAATGCAGGATCAGCCAGAACTGATGCGCGAAGCACGTTCGAGTTTTCTAAATAACCCTGACGTACGCCTTCATTGATTGCATCATCCAGGCTCATGGTTAAATCGAATTTAACGTCCATGCCCACTTCAACAAATACGTTGACGATACCGGTATCTTGACAGATTGGGCGGTGGCCTTCTGCACACATGCGTGAGTTAATTAAGATTTGTGCGATCGCATCTTTAGCAGCTTTGTTCTCTTCACGATCATACGCACGGCTCATCGCTTGGATAAAGTCTTGTGGATGATAATAAGAAATGAACTGAAGCGCATCTTTAACTGATGTGATCAAGTCATCTTGCTTGATAATAGTTGTCATACAAATATCTCTTGAGCGGGCTGATAGCTAGCGGGCTAAATTATAAGACAAAAGAATCGGGTTGTGGGCATTTTGGGCGAGCATTGGCCGAAAGTTTATAGTTTAAGCAATCTGAGCAAGGACTTTAGCTATTCCATGGGTCAAATATGACAGCAAGTTGTCATATTCAATGTCATATTTCAGATAAAAAATACGCATAATTTTGCTTATTCCGTATTAAGTGATTGAATTTTATTAATTATTTTAAATTTAATAAAAAACCAGATTGTCATATAACTGTCATAAAACTTTTACATAATGCAGCTATTGAAACGGGAGATCCTAACAATGGTTACAGGTATTTTGATGGCAGCTGGTTTTTGTGTATATATCGCTGCAACTTGGATGTACGGTCAGAAAGAAGATCAAGCCTAAGCTTTATCTTCTTTTTTATTTTAAGACATAAAAAATTAACCTATCTTCAAATCTTCAAATCTTCAAATCTTCAAATCTTCAAATCTTCAAATCTTCAAATCTTCAAATCTTCAAATCTTCAAATCTTCAAATCTTCAAATTTTCAAATCTTCAAATCCAGTTATAAAAATATTTGAAAACTCAAATTTAAAAAGCATCTCTCCTATAGCTTACTCAAGCCATGTTGACCATTTACATTTTTAACCCAGAAAAACTCAAAGCCTGAAAACCCTTACACATGCGGCATTTTTTATTGCTTAGACTGTTTCTCTCAACTTCTAGAAACAGGCAAGTAGAATGAACAATTTTAATGCAAGTGATATTAAAGAACATGCTTCAGTCATTGCTTCATGTGGTACTCAAGTCGGGAAGGTGGACCATTTAGAAGGTCAGGATTCAATTAAATTAACAAGAAGTGATGATGAAAATAATGAGCATCATCTGATTCCCTTGAGTTGGGTAAGCGAAATCAAAGACGATAGCGTGGTGCTCAATAAAACGGCGGAAGACGTGCATAAAGAATGGACCACCTTATAAAAAATTAAAGTCAGTGGACTGAAAAGCAGGGCTGCCTCAGCTCAATTTTTTATGTCACAGACTTTATGGGTAATCGTTGAAAATGCCAGTTCGAAAGACTGGCATTTTTATTGTGTATTAAAATGAGATGATGATCACGTGCTGAATTTATTGAAGCTATAATTATTTTTTATAAAAAAACCACCTGATTTTTCAATCAGATGGTTTGGAAAACTTAAATTCAAGAAGTATTAAGCTTCTTGTTGCTCGGCTTGAATCGCGGTTAAGGCAATGGTAAACACGATGTCATCGACCAAGGCACCACGCGACAGGTCATTCACAGGCTTATTTAAACCTTGCAGCATTGGTCCGACACTGACCACATTGGCAGCACGTTGTACCGCTTTATAAGTGGTGTTACCGGTGTTGAGATCCGGGAAAATAAATACATTGGCACGTCCAGCCACTTGTGAATCAGGTGCTTTCTGACGCCCTACGCTCTCCACCGATGCTGCATCATATTGTAATGGTCCATCAATCAACAGGTCAGGGCGGCGTTCTTTGGCAATTCGAGTTGCTTCAGCGACTTTTTCCACATCTGCGCCGGTACCGGAAGTTCCAGTCGAATAGGAAATCATCGCAATGCGTGGATCTATACCAAAGGCTTTGGCAGAATCGGCGGACTGAATTGCAATTTCGGCGAGCTGTTCTGCATCAGGGTCCGGATTAATCGCACAGTCACCATACACATAGACTTCATCTGGCAACAGCATAAAGAATACGGAAGATACCAAAGAGTAATCCGGAGCAGTCTTGATCAGCTGGAAGGCAGGGCGTACCGTATTTGCGGTGGTATGTACTGCGCCCGACACCAAACCGTCGACTTGATCCAATGCCAGCATCATGGTGCCAAGTACTACTGTATCTTGTAGTTGTTCACGGGCTTGTAGTTCGTTGAGCTTGCCTTTACGTAGTTCGACCATCTTGTCGATGTAGTTTTCACGCACCAAATCCGGATCAAGAATTTCCAGATCTTCAGGCAATTCAATGCCGCGAGCTTTGGCTACTTCTAGCACAGCTTCAGGCTTGGCCAGCAAAATACACTGTGCAATACCACGCGCCTGACAGATGGCAGCAGCCTGTACGGTACGCGGTTCATCACCCTCTGGCAGTACAATACGTTTTTTCGCGGCAATCGATTTTTGTACCAGTTCATGACGGAAAGCGGAAGGTGACAGACGTGGTTTATAAGAACCATTCAACATTTGATTTAGCCATTCCGGATTGATATGGCTTGAAACAAAACGCGTCACCTGATCTGCACGTTCTGTATCATCCACCGGAATTTCATTGCTGAGATTTGCTAGTTTTTGTGCAGTTTCAAACGTGCTGAGTGGCGTATGTAGGATTGGTAAACCTTGCTTGATGGCAGCTTGACAGTATTCCAGTACATGATCATTTGGCTGTTGATGTTCAGTCAACACTAGGCCGGCCAAAGGAATCCCGTTACTACTGGCCAGACTACTTGCCAATAACACATCAATCCGGTCAGAGGCACTAATAATTAATTCACCTGCCACGAATTTATGCAATTCATGTTCAATATTGGCTGAAATCAGGCTGCTGTGTTGCACACGGCGCTGTTTGGCTTCGCCTTCATTAATCCAGTAGGCAGAAATATGGGCTGCCAGATCAGACATGCGCGGCACACTTAATGTTTTACTGAAAGGCACCAAGCCAATCACTGGCAATTTTTCAGAGCCAATATGCGGATGTGTCTGCTGAATAGCTGTAATAAATTCGGCGGTTTCAGCTTTAAGGCGTAAATCAGGATTTAGCGTGACAGGAATCTGCGCAGATTCTTCAGGCAGACCTTTGGTTCGCATCAACATGATCCCTGCCAGACGAGTAGAGCTGGCGCCACCAAAGTTACGAAGCTGATGTTCAACTTTATCTGCGGTTTGGCTTGGCTGCTGAATATTGGCATTGCTGACCACAATAACTTTGGCATCAAGAGCTTGTGCCAGTGAAGCATTCAAATCATCGGCAAAACTGTCCTGAGTATTTGGCAACAGCCCTTCGACAATAATTAGGTCATGCTGTTTAGCAATTTGACGATGCAGACGCACCGCTTCTTCAAGCAATTCATCCTGTTCACCCAGATTGATCTGCTGCAAGACTTTGCTATAACGGATAGGTTCAACCGTTTCACTTTGAGAAATATGACGATACAAAGCCGTGGTGCGGTCTTCGATTTCATTCAATTCCTGGGCAAAAGGTTTCAGGAAACCAGCTTTTACCCCTTGGCATTCCAGT
Source organism: Acinetobacter sp. NPDC052428 (assembly GCF_044547685.1). Lineage (GTDB taxonomy): Bacteria > Pseudomonadota > Gammaproteobacteria > Pseudomonadales > Moraxellaceae > Acinetobacter > Acinetobacter lwoffii_G. The sequence continues at coordinate 88,954 of NZ_JBIUAT010000003.1, read as the reverse complement.
GCATAAATCAGGCCTAAACATGCAGAAGTTAAGCCTACGCCTTCCCCAGTGGGAACCAATAAAATCGTTTTCATAAGTTACGTCAGTCACACAATAATAAAAATCAGTTAAAAGTGGCCTTGCTTGCTTATACAAGCGCTACCTCAGCTTCAGACTTTTTGCAGTATTTCGCTCCACTTCATGTTCTACAACGCTATGTACTTCTTGAGCGATACGACCTTCTTCATCTGTTGGTACTACCCAGATTTGTGGGCCTGTGCCTGAATCGATTCGGCCTTCGGTGCCGCGTTTTAACTCATTATTGGCGTTTTTATCTAGATTGAAACCGAAGTGTGGCAGGTAACTCATGGTCTTTTCACGGATATATGCCGAGTTTTCGCCAATGCCGCCAGTGAAGAACAAACCATCAATACGTGGTAAACCACAGCTTAGAGCGGCCAAGGACTTGGCTAAACGGTAGCAGAATACTTCAATCGCAAGGCTGGCATCTTCATTGCCTTGTTCTGATGCTTCAATCAGGGTGCGCATGTCATTGGACAGATCAGACAAGCCCAAAAGACCACTTTGGCTATTCAGCATCTTGTCAATTTTATAAATGTCCCAACCCAGGTTTTTCGCCAGAAAGCTATGCAGGCTTGGATCAACATCACCACTGCGTGTGCCCATAACAATGCCTTCAAGCGGGGTTAAGCCCATTGAAGTATCTACACTTTGCCCATTCCAAACGGCACAGGTCGAGCTACCATTGCCAAGATGAGCAGTTAACCAGCCACCTTGTTTGAAACTGCCTGCCAGTTCAGAGCCACGCTCTGAAACATAAGCATGACTGGTGCCGTGGAAACCATAGCGGCGCACACCATGTGCTGTGTACAGAAATTTTGGCAGGGCATAGCGATATGCATGTGCTGGCATAGTTTGGTGGAAGGCGGTGTCAAATACCGCAACCTGTGGTAATTCTGGGAATAAGCGTCGGGTTGCTTCGATTCCAATCAAATGTGCCGGGTTGTGTAACGGCGCAAGCGGCGTTGCTTCACGAATTTTTTCAATAATTTCGTCATTGATCAGTTCAGCCTTGGTCAGGCTGCCACCATGTACCACACGGTGACCGATGGCATCTGGACGGTAATTGGCCAGACGTTCCAGACCCACTTCGAGTGCTTTTTTGTGGTCAGCAAATGGAATGTGGATATCGACCGGCTCATTGCCAACTGTCACACCTTTAATGCGAGCATTCTCTGTGCCTAAGTTCTCAGCTAAACCATGAATACGGAAATTCTGCTCCTCAAGAAGTAATGCAAACTTGATTGAAGAAGAGCCACAATTAATAACTAATACTGATTTAGACACGATTGATTACCCAATTTTTAATTAAAATTCTCGTCCATTTGCTTGACCCAATTGCGGACAATGAAGCAGCAATCCAGATCAATGAATATGTTTTAACATTTGTTTTTTTTCTGTCCTAGATAGACTTTAGCAGATTAGACTTAAGCATTATCGACCGATTTAACAATAATAACTAAAATTTATCAGTTCATAGTTTTCATTTATAAATAAAATGATGCTGAAAATATAATCAATAAGAATACTCAATTCTGCTTAAATTTAATTTTAGAACAGATTGGTTTTTAGTTTAGCGCCTGAAAAGGCAAATATTGTTTCTAAATACAATTCTATAAAGAGATTCATCAATAAAATGACCCGAAGGTTCTAATCCATCTATTTCAGTGTCAATTTTTCTGTCCATAAAAAAACAGCCTCATAAATGAGGCTGTTTTTAAGTTAGCGATCTGAATACTTATTGGCGAATCTGACCATCGCCAAAGACAATCCATTTCTGCGAAGTCAGGCCTTCAAGACCGACTGGGCCACGAGCATGGATTTTATCGGTCGAAATTCCGATTTCTGCGCCTAAGCCATATTCAAAACCATCTGCAAAACGAGTAGAGGCATTGATCATGACCGAACTTGAATCTACACCCGCCAGAAATTCGCGTGCCAGACTGTAGTTTTCCGTAATAATAGAATCAGTATGATGCGAGCCATATTTGTTAATGTGCTCAATGGCTTCTTCTATACCAGAAACAACTTTGATCGCCAGAATCGGGCCCAGATACTCGGTATACCAGTCTTCTTCGGTTGCTGTAATGACTGCATCTCCAAGAATACGCTGGGTTTCCCGGCAACCACGAAGTTCGACTTTTTTCTCTTGGTAAAGCTCTGCGATGCGTGACAAGAATTCTTCAGCGACTTTTTCATCGACCAGCAGGGTTTCCATGGCATTACATACGCCATAGCGATGGGTTTTGGCATTGAGCGCAATCGGCAAGGCTTTTAACAAGTCTGCTTGAGCTTCCACATAGACATGACAGTTGCCATCTAAATGTTTAATGACCGGCACACGTGCTTCCTCGGTAATCCGTTCGATCAGACTCTTGCCGCCACGAGGCACAATCACATCCACATATTCGGTCATGGTAATCAACTGGCCAACAGCAGCGCGGTCAGTCGTGTTTACCACTTGTACGGCAGCCTCAGGCAAGCCTGCGACTTTCAGGCCATGCTGAATCGCGACTGCAATTGCCTGATTCGATTCCAGAGCTTCTGAGCCGCCCCGTAAAATAATCGCATTGCCTGATTTGAGCGCGAGTGATGCCGCCTCCAACGTGACGTTAGGACGTGACTCGTAGATCATGCCGACCACACCCAAAGGCACACGCATCTTGCCCAGTTGAATCCCGGATGGGCGATAAGCCATATCACTAATTTCACCAATCGGATCTTTCAGGCCAATGACATCTTTCAGGCCCTGTAACATACCTTTAAAGCGCGTGGGGTTGAGTTCTAAGCGATCAAGCAGGGCAGGGTCCAGATTGTTATTATGCGCCTTAGTCATATCTTTCTGGTTAGCAACCAAAATAGCAGCTTGGCTATTTTCCAAAGCCGTATAAATAGCGGATAACGCATTATTTTTAGTTTGGGTGGACGCGCGAGCCAAAATGCGAGACGCTTGGCGTGCCTGCTGTCCTACCGTTTGCATGTATTGTTCAATAGACTCTTGCATAGCGGTTTGATCACTTAGAAATTTCATTTCGATATTAACAGCCTGCTGCTGCACAATGAAGCCCATCTATTAAAAATCATCCGTTTTCGCAGACTTCTAAACATTTTGAAATTGTTTTCTGTTTAAAAGTAGATAAGTGGTCACTGAAGCGGTTGCTTGTGAAAAGCAGCTCTGTATAGAATGAAACACGCGGCATTGATGTCATTTATAATTATTAAAGAGCAGGATGCGTGTTCAGGCACACCGGAATGCGCCTGAAATATAAGATCTGTTAAGCATGACTTGCACAATAAAAATAAGGCAAGGACGGAGGAAAAGGAATATGAATTCCATTATCCACATGGACACCCATGTATTGGAACAACATAGCCACGATGGTTTTTTTGATCTTTATGATAAGCACAGTTTTAAGCAGCCGCCACGTACGACCTGGATGGACGGCTGGAAAATCGAATATATGGCGATCGCCCGTCCGGATACCTTACATTTAAGACCTATGGTGATTATTGGGGGAGCTTTCCAGAATTTTAATTCCTACAAATACTGTGTAGAACAGCTTTTTGATGCAGGTCCCATCATTCTGATTGACCTACCGTCCATGGGGGCCAACCAGCAGATTAGTAATGTCGACACAGGTCTGTCTGCCGGAACACTGGAGCTTGAAGACCTTGCTGCGATGCTGGGGCGCTGGCTGGAACAGATGCAGCTGCCGCAAGTGGCAATTCTAGGCATGTCCTTGGGTTCAGTGGTGGCTTCCTGTTTGGCAGATCAGCGTCCTGAACTGGTCGATCGGATGATCCTGATGGGTGTGATGCAGAAAACCCGTAAAAGCTGGCGGATGCTGCTGGAAGAGTCTTTGCATCTAATGAAAGAACAGCGTATGGATGAATTTGGTCAGGCCGTCATTTTGTACTTGGTGAATCATGCACGTTTGACAGAAACCCGAATGTCACCGACTGCAAAACGTTTGTTCTTTAAACAGATGGCGGAATTTACGGCCACCGAACAGGATCGTTATGATATTAACTGCAACCGTTTATTGCGTCTGACCAATGTGCCGATTCCGCAGTGCAAAGTGCTGGTGGCATGTGGACAGTATGACAGTTTTACTTTGCCACATGAGAATGCGAATTTTGCCCTGCAATGCCCGGATATGCAGTACGTGCAAATTGCAGGCGCCGATCATGTACCGCAGTTGCAACGTCGTAAAGAAACCATGCATCTGTTTGCAACTTTCTTGTGTGATGAGCCTGTGGATCAACTGGAAGGAATTATTCCATTCACTCGCGAACAGATACAGCAGCTTGAACGTCGCGGTGAAGAGAGGATTCAGGTGCAAGATTCACAGCGTTTCCTCAGTCATCGTCATTCTGATCTCATTTTAAAAGCAGAGATTGTGGACATGAATTTCTTCGGAGTATTGCTGGAGTTAGATGCAGAACAGGCTGCGCATGCAACAACTTATCCACGTGATTTGGCCTTGCATCTGGAAGATGAAACAGGGGAATTTCAGATTGAATGCCTAATCTTTGAACAGGATGATACTCAGCTGCGTGCCTTATTCAAACATGGCAGTTTTGAAGTCGCAGAACGCTTATTACGCTTTGTACAAATGCAAAAAGTACTGTCACAAACTGAAGTATTTGATGAGGCAATTTAAAAACATCATCTTTAAAAAACAGCGTACTTAAACGCTGTTTTTTTTCACGGCATGAATCATCCAGACCAGATCACCCAAATGTTCATCCTGTTCATGAGTCGGGTTTTGCTGACGAGGCTCGGCAAAATAACGTTGTGGTTGTTGTACCTCAACCTGGTCAAATCCTGCATCTTGAAAAAAGTGCTGCAGTTCTTGGGGGGATTTAAAATGAAAGGTAAACGCACTGCGAGACATGAATTTAAGTAGACGGCTACTGCTCCAGATAAAGTTCGCCAGTTTATTTTTCACCGGTTCAGGATAAATATCGCTGAGATAGTGAACTGCCGGGAAATACTGCGCATTTTCTGTAATACCCTGCATCAGAATGCGTAACATATGTTGATCAAAATAATTAATCAGCCCTTCACTAATGATGACCAAGGGCTGGTTTCGGTCAAACATCTGAAAAATACAGTCCAGCTCTTCACTAAAAATATCGGCAGTCAGGACTTCAGGGGCATGCTGATCGATTTGCTGTAAAGCCTGCGTCTTGATCTCGGCCATATCGGGCAGATCCAGTTCACGATAATTAATCTCGGGAAATTTCTGTCTGAAATTCCAGCTGCGTGGAGATAGTCCGCAGGCAATTTCAAGAACCTGAAGTTGTGGGTGTTGCTCAATTAGTTGACACAGATGCTCATCAATCATCTGATGGCGCTGCTTAAGTGTAGTCCGCATGCTACCGCCGACATGACGTTCTGCCCAGGATTCAAGTGGATGAAGCAGTTTGGCCAGAAACTTGCCTTTGGATGTAGCAAAGGCTGGATGTGAGATTCCCATTTGATACCAGATATAGCCGGTATAGTGCGCCGTAAATGAAATATGGCGATGTTGCGAAAGTGAGTCTGTCATATTTGTTCTGACCTTATTGTTATTTTTAAGTTGATTAAATAATAGTGTGACCTTTTCATTACTATAATTAAAAAGGAACACCTTGTCGTGTCCCTTTTTCATATTGATTGGATTTAAAAAGTTTTAGCTGGATTGCTGTTTAAATGCCAGTATTTCATTACGGATCTCGCGCCATTCTTCACCCAGATCCAGTTCATCACCAATCTGGATGTTCGGGATGTTGCCGCGCATGCGTTCCAGGCGTTGCTGGTTCGGGAGGGGCAGATCTTCAATTCCTTCCAGTGCAATACATTGTGCTGCACGATCATTGCAGACCAGACCCATATCACAACCAGCTTTGAGTGCGGCCTGAATTCGGACATCGGCACCGCCTGCGACACATGCGGCCTGCATGCTTAAATCATCCGAGAACAAGACGCCGTCAAAGCCCAGCTCCTGACGTAAAACCTTCTGAATCCAGAATTCCGAGAAGCCTGCCGGATTAGGATCAACCTGACTATAGATGACATGAGCCGGCATCAGCGCATCCAGTTGTGGTTGCAGTTGGATAAATGTTTGCATATCTTTTTGCTGGATTTCTGCATAGGAGCGCGTATCAATTGCTGCAGCAACATGTGAATCCGCTTTGACTGAGCCATGACCTGGGAAATGTTTACCAGTTGAAGCCATGCCGGCACGTTTCATGCCGTGCAGAAATGCACCAGCCAGCGGAATAATATCCTGAATATTTTGCGCGAAACTGCGATCGCCGATCACATCACTGATGTCATTCAAGTCCAGTACCGGTGCAAAGCTGAAATCAATGCCGACAGCCAACACTTCAGTCGCCATCAGCCAGCCGCATTTTTCAGCCAGTTCAAGGGCACGCTGTGGATCGCGCGTATAAAGTTCGCCAAATTTCCCCATGGCAGGCAGCAGGGTAAAGCCTTGTCTTAAACGCTGGACACGACCGCCTTCCTGATCTACCGCAATTAAAATATCAGGATGCACCTGACGCATATGATCGGTCAAAGCACGGACTTGCGCCGGAGATTCAATATTGCGACCAAATAAAATCACTCCACCGACTTGCGGCGCACTTAATAGTTCAATATCTTCTTGAGTGAGGGTTGTGCCTGTGATGTCGAGCATCAATGCGCCAATCATATGCGGAATCCGTTTTAGAGTTTTTCGGAGAAAACAATACCTGAATTCTGCAATGATTTGCTACACTTTGTCAGCACAGAATATGATAAAACTACACGACATAAACATATTAAGTTGTTTAAGATGCTGAATACGTTAAATTCTGGTCGAAAAGCAACACGGTCACATTGGTCTCTAGGCCAAGGAAGTACGAATTATTTATGAAATTTCAAACTATAGCTTGCGCAGTTGCGATTGCGACAGGTGGATTCTTTTTTACCCATGTAGTGAATGATGCGATTGCGGCCAATAGTAATGAAGTGGTCAGTAAAGCAATTCAGCCATCTCAAGAGCAGGCGCTGGTGTCACGTCAGCTGGCAACCCTGGTCGACCGTCAACATTATTTAAATATGCGTCTGGATGCCCAGACTTCACAGCGTATTTTTGATTTCTATATTGATAGTCTTGATCCGGAACACAGTCTGTTTCTGGCCCCCGAAGTTGAAAACTATAAGAAACGCTATGGTGCCAATTTTGGTGCCAATCTGAAAGCCGGCAATTTGTCTGGTCCTTATGAAATGCATGCGCAATATCAACAGCGCTTGCACCAGTTCTACACCTATATGTTGAATGAGCTGAAAAAACCGCAGAATCTGAATCAGCCAAATGTTTATATCGAAACGGATCGTGAGAAAGCGCCATTCTTTAAAACTGAGGCTGAACAGCGTGCGCACTGGTCAAAAATGCTGGTGTCTCAGCTGATCAATCTGACCATCAGTAAAGAAGAGGAGTTGGCCAAGCAGAAAGCGCTGAAAGCCAATCCGGAATTGGCCAATGGACAAGACCTGACTGGTCCTGAAGATCTAACGCCTGCGCAAACCTTGACCAAGCGTTATACCCGTCAACTGGAACGTCTCAGCCGCGTCAAAAGTGATGATGTGCTCGACAAGACACTGAATGCAATGATGCTGACTTATGATCCACATAGCAATTACTTCCCGCCTGTGGATGCGATGGAGCTGAATCGTCAGACGACTTTACAGCTGGAAGGCGTCGGCGTATCGATTCGCCCGGAACGCGGCAATGAAGATTACACCAAAATTGAAACCATCGTTGAAGGTGGTCCGGCCAGCAAATCTGGTCAGGTGAAATCAGGTGATCGTATCATTGGTGTGGCGCAAGACGGCGAACAGATGATTGATGTCATTGGCTGGCCAAGTAATGAAATTGTCGGTCTGATTCGTGGTAAACGTGGCACGAAAGTCACTTTACGCTTACTCGGTGCGGGTGCTGCCATGGGGCAGGCACGTAATGTGACCATTACCCGTGACGTGATTCAGGAAGAAGATGCTGGTGTACGTACACGTGTAGTCGACATTCAACGTGACGGTAAAAAATATCAATATGGTGTGATCGAAATTCCGTCGTTCTATCTGAACTATCGTGCACGCCGTGCCGGTACGGATTATCGCTCGGTATCTGAAGATACCAACAAAGCCTTGAAAGAACTCGCGGCGAAGAATGTTGCTGGGATTATTGTTGATTTGCGGAATAACCCAGGTGGTTCACTGGAAGAAGTGGCACGTATGTTGGGGCAGGTGATCAAGTCTGGTCCAGTGGTACAGATCCGTGATGGCAATGGCAATGTCAGCGTCTTTGAGGATGATGATGGCGGCGCACAAACCTATGCAGGTCCACTGGCAGTGATGGTGAATCTTGCCTCTGCATCGGCCAGTGAAATTTACTCTGCTGCGATTCAGGATTATGAACGCGGGATTGTGATTGGCAGTACTACCACCGGTAAAGGTACAGCACAAGTACAATTGGATAGTCTGGCGCATGGTCAGGCCACATTGACGCAGCGTAAATTCTACCGTGTGACCGGTGGCAGTACCCAGAATAAAGGGGTCGTTCCGGACATTAAACTGGTCGATATTTATAACGAGGAGTTTGGTGAGCGTAAGGCCAAAAATGCCCTGCAGTGGGATACTATTCCAACGGCACCATTTAAACGCGAAGGTGCAGTACAGAAATACGTTCCTGAATTGGCTAAACTTTCTCAGCAACGGGTCACACTGGATTCTCAGTTCAAGTATTTAGAACAGCGTAAAGCCGTGATGAAGAAAGCTGAAGAAGAGAAACGTCAGGTACTGGACTTGCAACAGCGTAAAGCTGAGTTGATTGCCATGGAGCAAAAAACGCTGGACGCAGAAAACACTCGTCGTGCTGCAACAGGTCTGAAACCTTATCCAAACTGGGAAAGTTATCAGGCTTCACTGGATGCCTTGATTGAAACACGTGCCAAGATGAAGGCCAAAGAACGTCCGGCTCTGCCTGAAGAAGAAGCGTTTGTGATTGAAGCGGCAAATGTGTTACTGGACTATGCCAAATTACAGGCAAAACCCTAAGTTTTAGCCTCATTGATCGTTGATAAAAATAGCCTGTTTCGACAGGCTATTTTTTTATTTTGCAAATCTGCATAAAAATCCAAATAAAATTTTGCTATGAAGTGCCATCTGTCTAAATAAAAAGAAAAAAATTGTGATGGTGATCGAATAAATGAGCTAAAAAAATGAAGCTAAATATTTGCTTAAATTTGAAACACTTCTAATATATAAGTTGTATTTTATTTTTCTGTTGAGTTTTATTTTTGGGGCAATTCTCAACTTCAAAAGAAAGAAATATAAATTCTAAATTTTAGTTAAGACTGATGTTGTTGCAGACCAATTGGCTTGCATGGATAGTCAGTCTTGAGATTTTACTGAGTTCAAATTTGATCGGGTGAAAATGGAAATATCAGTGCAGAGCATAATAAAAATGATCACCGATGGGGAACATTTTTTATGATTGATATTCAGCATGATATTGGTCTGTTCATCGGGTCCATTCTTTCTGCATTGGTTGCTTGCTATCTCATCGCACGGATTAAAAAATTTGCTTCAGGCGCTTTACAGCTAAACTTTAAAACCTTCAATTTAATGCTAACCGCCATGCTATTGGGCCTATTCATATGGTTGATCCATTTTATTGGGCTGACAGCAAGTTTTGTGCTGAATAAATATGAGATGGATTTGGGCCTGATGCTCCTGTCTGTTCTGGTGATATGCACTGCATCTATGTTTATCCTCTGGTTAAGTACCAGAAGTACCAGAAGTACCAGAAGTACCAGAAGTACCAGAAGTACCAGAAGTACCTGGTCATTTTTCCGGTCAGTTCTCGTATTAGGTGTGATCGCACTCAGCATCTTTGGCATGCACTCTATTAGCATGATGTCATTCAATTTTACTGCCGCCCATATGCAACAGTCACCGGAATTAGTTCAGGCACATGATCAGCTATTTCTGGCCATGATACTGATGAGTGGATTGCTGCTGGTAACGCTGATTTGTATCATCGTGTCCGAACTGCGTGTGGGATTACGCAACCGTCAGCTTGCATGGGCCAATCAACAAATTGAAAATCAGACCATTCAGGACAATCTGACCAAATTACCTAACCGTTTGTATCTGGCTGAATATGCAAATCTGCTGTTTTCAGGTCAGTCCGAACAGCAGCATGAAATTGCTTTATTATATATCGATCTGGATCGTTTTAAAGCAGTCAATGATGTGTTTGGCCATCTGGTCGGTGATCAGTTGCTGATTCAATTGACCACGCGGATTCATCTGTTATTAGGCCATCATTCCAAGCTGCTCAGAATTGGTGGGGATGAATTTCTGCTGGTACTGGAAAACACATCTGTCGCCAAAGCTGCAAAAATGTCAGAACAGATTCTTGAACTGATTCAGGAAAGTTTCCTGATTGAAGGCAAGAGTATTCATATCTCGGGCAGTATTGGCATTGCCATGTATCCGGAACACGGCAAGAATTTACAGGATCTGCTGGTCAATGCTGATGCCGCCATGCTGAGTTCCAAGTATCAGGGGCGCAATACCTATTCAGTCTTTAATTATTCTACCGACCAGGATGAAAGCAAGAGCCAGAGTACCCTGATTAATGACCTATATAAAGCCGTGGAAGAGCAGCAGTTTGTGCTGTTTTATCAGCCCAAGTTTCGGACCAAAGACCGTAGCTTGTGTGGGGTAGAGGCATTAATTCGCTGGAACCATCCCCAGTTTGGTTTGCTCGGCCCGAATCTGTTTATCAATGCGGCTGAAAAAACCGGACTGATTATTCAAATGGGCTATTGTGCATTGGAGCTGGCCTGTCAGCAGATTCAAAAATGGCAACAGACACATACTGAATTTTTCCCTATCGCGGTCAATTTGTCTGCAGTACAATTTGAGCATAAGCATTTGTTTAGTACTTTAGAAAAGTTATTTGCACAATATAAAATCAGTCCTCAGCATTTAATGATCGAGATTACTGAATCGACTGCCATGCATCATATTGATGTGAGTATGCGCAGCTTTAAGCGCTTAAGACAAATGGGCATCCGTCTAGCCATTGATGATTTTGGTACAGGGCATTCCAGTTTTCTCTATTTAAAGAATTTCGCCGTAGATGAGTTAAAAATTGACCGGGAATTTATCAAAAATCTGGCAGTCGGCTCCAAAGAGGAAATGATTCTGGAAAGCATTATTCAGCTGGCCATAAAACTGGGCTTGGTGGTGACCGCCGAAGGTGTTGAAACAGAAGCGCAAGCAGAAATTTTAACCTGGCTCGGTTGTGAACAGTTACAAGGCTTTTTGCTGGGCTTGCCGGTAGATGAACAACGACTAGAAAACTTACAATTCCGTTAATAGCGCTCTAATTCATTGAGCGTCAGGATAGACAACATGGCTAACGGAACTCCACCCTGAAACTCTGCTACAATATCGCCAATTTTTTTCATATTGATCGAATTTGATCTCGAATGCTGTGCATTGAGCAGTAGGTGTATTTCATGAGCTTTAAGCAAGAACTGGCGGCACAAGTCGCCCAGCGACGTACGTTCGCTATTATTTCCCACCCCGATGCCGGTAAAACCACCATGACAGAAAAATTGCTGTTATGGGGTCAGGCTATTCAGGTGGCCGGGATGGTAAAAAGCCGTAAATCTGACCGGGCCGCAACATCTGACTGGATGGAAATGGAAAAAGAGCGTGGTATCTCGATTACCACCTCGGTGATGCAATTTCCTTTTAAAGACAAGATGATCAATCTTCTGGACACCCCGGGACATGAAGACTTCTCGGAAGATACCTACCGTACCCTAACCGCGGTAGACTCGGCGCTGATGGTGATTGATGGTGCAAAAGGTGTCGAAGACCGAACCATTAAATTGATGGAAGTGTGTCGTATGCGCGATACCCCGATCATCTCATTCGTCAACAAAATGGACCGTGAAATCCGTGAACCGCTTGAGCTTCTGGATGAAATCGAAAACGTTCTGAAAATTAAATGTGTTCCGATCACCTGGCCGCTCGGTACTGGCCGTGATTTTGCCGGTGTATTCAATTTAATCGAAGAAAAATTCTACGTGTATAAAGCCGGTTTCGGTTCAGTCATTACCGAGATCGAAGTGCGAGATGGTTATGACTATCCTGATCTTCGTGAGAAAGTGGGTGAACTGGCTTGGGCGGCATTTGAAGAATCGCTGGAACTGGTACAAATGGCCAATGAGCCTTTAGATCGTGAAGAATTCCTGGCCGGTCGTCAAACGCCTGTGTTGTTCGGTACAGCCTTGGGTAACTTTGGTGTCGACCATGTTCTGGATGCCTTCAGTCAATATGCACCATCTCCTAAAGCCCATCCGACCCAAGATCGTGTTGTAGAAGCGGATGAAGAAGGCTTTACCGGTTTTGTATTCAAGATTCAGGCCAATATGGATCCGAAACACCGTGACCGTATTGCCTTCATGCGGATCTGTTCAGGCAAGTATGAAAAAGGCTTGAAGATGAAGCATGTACGTTTGGATAAAGATGTGCGCATCAGCGATGCCTTAACTTTCTTGGCCGGTGATCGTCAGCATCTGGAAGAAGCTTGGCCGGGTGATATTATTGGTCTGCATAACCATGGCACCATCCAGATTGGTGATACATTTACCTCGGGTGAGAAACTTCAGTTTACCGGTATTCCGCACTTTGCGCCTGAAATGTTCCGCCGTGTCCGCTTGAAGGATCCATTAAAATCCAAGCAGCTGCAAAAAGGTCTGAAAGAGCTGTCTGAAGAAGGGGCAACCCAGGTATTCATGCCACAGAATAACAACGACCTGATCGTGGGTGCGGTGGGTGTGCTACAGTTTGAAGTGGTGGCTTACCGTCTGAAAGAAGAATACAAAGTTGATTGTGTTTACGAACCGGTCAGCATCAACACAGTACGTTGGGTGTCTTGCGATGACGAGAAGAAATTCAACGAATTCAAGAAAAAAGCTCATGACCAGTTGTCTGTCGATGGTGGTGGTCATTTGACATATCTTGCACCAAGCCGCGTGAATTTGCAGCTGATGCAAGAACGTTATCCGGACATCGTGTTCCACAATACGCGTGAACACTAAACTTTAACGTTCCGCAGCTAAAGTTTAAAAATATCAAACAGCTTCTCCGGAAGCTGTTTTATTTTATGCTACATTTAAGCAATTAATAACTCGATAGATATAGCAAAGAGAATGAAGCTCAGCAAGGAAGTCGTCCTCGGTTCTGTGATTGGTTTAAGTCTTGTCCTGAGTGGCTGTGATCAAAGCGAAAAAGAGCCTGTTAATACTCCGGAAAATGAGAAAATCACCGCAGCTCAGCAGACCGCAGATGTTTTGCCTTATCTGAATATTCAAGAGCAGCCGGCCAAGATTGCCTTGCCATTTTGTGAAAATAAAAACTGTATCAATCTGGATATTCAGACCTTGCATACGGTTGATCCATGGATGAACCAATGGATTGAAAAGCAGCAGGCCAAAGTGATCCAGGATCAAATCGGCTTGAAACAGGACATGAATTTACAGCAGGCGATCAATGCCTATGTAAAAAAATCGGATGCCTGGCAGGCGCAGCTCAATTTGAACAAGGCTTATGAACTGTCGCTATATACCCGTATTCCTTACCAGCGCAATCAATATGTATTGATGCAGATCGGGGTCGATACCAAACAGGAAAATGTCAGCGTGCATGAGCGCTATTATTTTTTTGTGGCTGATCGTCGCCAGCAGAAAATGCTGACTCCACTGGATATTATTGATCCTAAGCAACAGTTATTAATGGATCAGATTATTCAACAAGCTTATGAGACATGGCTCAAAGAAAACGATCAGCAAGTTCAGCAGAAAGCACCGAAAAAACTGTATTGGGGACAGGCTGACTGGTTCTTTGATCAGGAAGGCATTGGTCTGCATTTTCGCAGCCATGAAATTAGCAAAGATGCCAAACAACTGGATATTTATTTAACAAAACAACAAACACAACAGGTCTTGAAAGCTGATATCTATCAGCATATGTTTTAAAGCTCATGATCCTGCGAGATTACAGGTTCCAAAAAGGTGAATGAATGCCAAAATACAAGAATATCTTTTGTCTATCTATCCTGGCATCAGCGATCTTGCTGAGTGCGTGCCAGCCGAAGAGTAATGAGCCGGAAGAATCAAGTGCTTCCGAGGTGCTACAAGCCGAAGCTGAAGCACTTAAACTCAGCGGCGATACCGAAAAGCTCAAGCTGGCGATTCCAGAATGTGAAGACAAAAGCTGTCCGGAAATCTCGATCGAACGTCTGAACAGTAATCAGAGCTTTATTGATGAATGGATCGACCAGCAGATTCTGCAACAGTTGAAAAATATCCTGTCTCTTGATGCGATTGAACCGGCAAAAGTGAGCGCTGCCAGCGAAGCAGACGTTGCCGCCTCTGAACCCAAAGCTTCTTTAGCAACAGTGGTGACACCAAAACAGCAGCTTGAGCAGCAAACTCAACCTTATATGCAGACTTTCTTGAATCTGGATAAAGAGCTCAAGGCCCTGAGTGCCAGTCATAGTATTAGCCTGATGATTAAGCCCAAGATTCTGCATTCGGGTGATCCTCTAGCGACAGTAGTTTTGAACAGCAGTTATTATCTGGGAGGCGCACACGGGGCATCTGCACAGACTTATTATAATTTTGATCTGGAACAGAAAAAGCTGATCAAGCTGGATGACATTATTGCGGTCAAACAGAAAGCCCAACTGGAAGCGCGTGCTTATGATGCGTTTAAAACCTGGGTGGTAGAGTCCAAGCTGGCCAAAGATGTCGCCGAATATGAACAGGCCTGGAAGTTCAAGCTTACCGATAACTTCTATCTGGGCAAAGACGGCTTGATATTGCAGTATGCCGAATATGAAATTGGGCCATATGTTGTTGGCTTGCCACGTCTGATGATTCCTTATGAGCAGTTACAAGGTGTGCTGAAACCCGAATATCTGCCTCAAACTGAAAAAGCTGCCTCCGAGGCACAGCCAGCATCTGCTGCAAAAGCCAAATGACCTTAAAATTGTTTGATACGCATACCCATTTTGATGTTCCCGATTTTGATCCTGATCGGGAACAGTTGGCGTATGCGGCCAAAGCGGCAGGTGTCGAGCATCTGGTTTTAATTGGTTTTTTGCAAAACCGTTTTGCTGATCTGTTAGGAACTCAGGACTTTATCAATGACTTGGAAAATGCACCGCAAAGTCATTTAGCACCGGGCTTGCATCCATTTTATATTGAACAGCATCAGACTGATCATTTACAGGAGCTGGAGCAGCTGCTTAAAAATGAGCATTGTATTGCCATTGGCGAAATCGGTCTGGATACCTTTTTAAAACAGCACAAACAGGCGGAAATTTTTCAGAAGCAAAAAGATTTTTTTGCTACACAGCTTGAATTGGCACATCAATTCGATAAGCCGGTTT
Organism: Acinetobacter sp. NPDC052428; assembly: GCF_044547685.1. Classification (GTDB taxonomy): domain Bacteria; phylum Pseudomonadota; class Gammaproteobacteria; order Pseudomonadales; family Moraxellaceae; genus Acinetobacter; species Acinetobacter lwoffii_G. The sequence goes on along the minus strand of NZ_JBIUAT010000003.1, from coordinate 73,382 downwards.
TGCTGCATATCCGTAAATCACATGCGGAAGTTTTGCAGATTTTAAAACAGCACCGATTTAAACAGGGTGGTATTGCACATGCCTTTGGTGGTGGAATTGAGGAAGCCAAGGCCTTTATCAAGCTGGGATTCAAACTGGGTATCACGGGACAAATCACCAATCCAAATGCCAAAAAATTGCATCAAGTGGCGCAGTATGTGGGGCCAGAACATCTGGTATTGGAAACTGACTGTCCGGATATGACGCCACTCTGTTGTCAAAGCTCGACCGAGCAACGTACCCGAAATACACCTGCAAATTTACCTTATGTGCTGCAAGGACTGGCAAAGAGCCTGCATATGCACAAAGAGGAACTGGCTGAACAGCTCTGGCAAAATACTCATCAGGCCCTGCATCTGGCCATTTAAGTTAACGCTCTTAACTCGGTCTTAAATTCCCAGTTCATCATAAATAGAAAAAAAGGTGCATTATGCAATTTCTAAAATGCTCCAGACTTGGCATCATGCCATATACATTTTTTTAGGTGAGATTCACATGGCACAAGGACTTTTGGCGGGTAAGCGCTTCTTGATCGCGGGCATTGCGAGTAAATTATCGATTGCTTTTGGTATTGCTCAGGCATTGCATCGTGAAGGTGCTGAATTGGCTTTTACTTATCCAAATGAAAAGCTGAAAAAGCGGGTAGATGACTTTGCTGGACAGTTTGGTTCGAAACTGGTTTTTCCTTGTGATGTGGCAGTAGATGCTGAAATTGACCACGCATTTGCTGAATTGGCCAAACACTGGGATGGTCTGGACGGTGTGGTGCATTCTATCGGTTTTGCACCGGCACATACGCTGGATGGTGACTTCACCGAAATCACGGACCGTGAAGGTTTTAACATTGCACATGACATCAGTGCCTATAGCTTTATCGCAATGGCACGTGCAGCTAAACCTTTACTACAAGTCCGTCAAGGTTGTTTGTTGACGCTGACCTATCAAGGTTCTGAGCGCGTTATGCCGAACTATAACGTGATGGGTATGGCCAAAGCCTCTTTAGAAGCAGGCGTACGTTATTTGGCGTCTAGCTTGGGTCAGGAAGGGATTCGTGTGAACGCGATCTCTGCGGGTCCGATCCGTACTCTGGCAGCTTCAGGTATTAAATCATTCCGTAAAATGCTCGACCTGAATGAGAAAGTTGCTCCACTGAAACGTAATGTGACGATTGAAGATGTCGGTAATGCCGCATTATTCCTGTGCTCGCCATGGGCTAACGGAATTACCGGTGAAATCCTGTATGTCGATGCCGGCTTTAACACTGTTGGTATGAGTGCTGATTTGATGGCAGACGCGGAATAAATCCTATAAGTTCTCTCTCCCTCAGGGAGAGAGTGAGAGAGGGGAATGATTTCTTACTCTGAGTGAGGAAATGATTAAAATCCCCCTCATTCCCCCTTTGATAAAGGGGGAGGCCACTCAAGGCAATAAAAAAGACCGCATAAGCGGTCTTTTTTTGATTTGAAGGACGGCGATTAAGCTTGACCATCCACAGCAGCGGCTTGCGCACGTTGCATATTGGCTTCAAATTCAGCATCGAAGTTGATTGGAGTCAATAGCAACTGTGGGAAGCTACCTTTAGTAACCATATCATTCACTGCTTCACGTAGGAACGGGAACAGGATGTTCGGGCAATATGCACCAAGGATGTATGGAAGACGCTCTTCTTCAACGCCATCTACTAGGAAAATACCGGCTTGAGTTACATCAACGATAAACGCGGTATCACCTTCGTTGGTTGCTTGAACCACGACTTTCAAAGCTACTTCAAAATGAGTTTCATCAATTTTTTCTGCAGAAGAAGAAAGGTTAATGTTTAACTCAGGTTGCCATTGCTTGGTAAAAACTTGCGCCCCAGGAACTTCAAAAGAAATATCTTTGGTATAAATACGCTCTAATGCCAATTGTGGTTGAGCTTGTTGTTCTTCACTCATTTTTTGATCCTTAATATGAAGTGATAATTTTAGTAAGGTTAAGCCAGCAATTCATCAAGTTTGCCTTCACGCTCTAAAGCATAAAGCTGGTCAAAACCACCGATGAACTGATCATTAATAAAAATTTGTGGCACGGTACGGTGATTGGTACGCTGCATCAATTCAAGACGTACTTCAGGCGCTTCTTGAGACAAGTTAATCTCTTTATATGCCACACCTTTACGTTCCAGTAGCTGTTTTGCACGCACGCAATAAGGACACACTGTCGTCGAATAAACAATAACTTCAGCCATGATCAATCTCCTGTTCGTGGATTATTTGCTTTTCACCAAAGGTAAACCTTGAGCTTTCCAGTTGCTGACGCCGCCATCAAGACGGTATGCATCGGCATGACCAACCTGCTGTAACGCAGTACCAGCCACCTGTCCAAGGTTACAAATGAACACCAAAGGGCGATCAGATGCTTTCAGCTCTTCAACATGTTTTGTAATCTGGCTATATGGAATATTACGGCTACCGCTAATATGACCTTCACGGAAGTCTTTTGCATCGCGTAGATCAATCAGCATGGCATTTTTTGCTTTGACTAAAATTCCCAGCGATTGCGGAGAAATTTTGCGACCGTTACGTTGACCTTCGATAATGAAGAACAAAACCACTAATACCGCGAGTGTTCCAAATAAGAAGGGGTGATTCCCCATAAACTCGAACCAACGTTCCACAATTCACCTAATTACAATTTTAAAATTGCCAAGAGTATAGCTCATAAATATGGTGATCAAAATCACCGCTTCAAGGGCCAAGGGTTAAGAAAATTAATTTTTTTGCTGTGCTTCAGTGATTTCGTCGATTAAACGTAAATAGCTATCCAGTCGGCGCGGTAAAATTTCACCTGCGGCAGCAGCCTGACGCAAAGCACATTGTTTTTCATGCTTATGGGTACAGTTACGGAACTGACAATGGCCGAGCAGATTTTCAATTTCAGGAAAGCCGCTTTGTACCTTATCTAAAGTCAGATGCCACAGGCCAAATTCACGAATTCCCGGAGAATCAATCAGGGCCGCGCCTTCACCAAAACCGATCAAACGTGTTGACGTCGTGGTGTGTTGACCGAGTGCCGAGTTCTCGGAAATGATATTGGTTTTCTGTGCGGCATCCGGCACGATCGCATTAATCAGCGTACTTTTACCCACACCCGATTGACCAACAAAAGCCACCGTTTCATTTTCCAGACGATTAGATAGTGCAGTCAAGTCGCCATCGGATTGGGTCTGCATCACCTCATAACCAAGGTCTTGATATTCTTGCAGCAGAGTCAGAATCGGATCGTTTTCTTTCAATAAATCGGCTTTATTCATTACCAGCAATGCGGGAATGTCGGCATCGGCACAGGCCACTAGATAACGGTCGATTAGACCTGGCGCCGGCTCAGGCAATGGTGCAAACACAATCACAATCAGTGAAATATTGGCCGCTACCGGTTTAACCTTGTGATAGCGGTCAGGACGGGTCAATAAGGATTTACGGGGATGAATCGCGGTGATAATCCCTAAACCGGTATTCGGATCGGCTTGCCATTTGACCCGGTCACCCGTTACCAATAAATCCAGATTGGTTCGGGTATGACAGCGCCAGACGCTGTCCAGTTCAATCTCTTTCCAGAAGGGTTCAGGCTCACCATCGGCGACCACAGGTTTTTCAGGGTGAATGTCAGGGCGAGACAAAGCTTGCACTTCAAGTTGGCGGCCATAATGTTGCACTACTAAACCTTCAAGATCACTGGAGGTATCGAGATCTTCTTGACGTGTTTTCTGTTGTTTCTGAATGCGGCGCTGTTGTTGCTCTGTCAGACGACGCTTACGTATTAAGGCCATTCATATCCTAAAAAAACCGGGTAAATCAGATGGCAAAAATAGCATGAAGCAGCCCCCGAATGACACCCAAGATGTAATTAATTTGCTACTATAGTTGTTTTTAAACCCAATAAGATTGCACATTTATGAGCAGCACCGCTGATACCCGCCTGATTTGGATTGACCTTGAAATGACAGGTCTAGACACAGACAATGATCAAATTATTGAAATTGCAACAATTGTAACCGATGACAATTTGAATATTTTGGCAGAAGGTCCTGTGCTTGCGGTACATCAGCCTGCACGTCTGTTAAATGCCATGGATGAGTGGAACACTCGCCAGCATGGCCAGTCCGGTCTGATTGAGCGTGTACGTCGCAGTAAACTGACCGCTCAGGATGCCGAGCAGCAAACTATTGAATTTCTGAAAAAATGGGTCAATCCAAAATCTTCACCGATGTGTGGTAACTCGATCTGTCAGGATCGCCGTTTCTTGCACCGCCTGATGCCTGAACTGGAGCAGTATTTCCATTACCGTAATCTGGATGTATCGTCAGTGAAAGAGCTGGCCAAACGCTGGCGCCCGGAAATCATGAGTGGCCTCAAGAAAAATGCTTCGCATCTGGCAATGGATGACATTCGTGATTCGATTGCGGAACTGAAATATTATCGTCAATATTTCTTTATCATGAATAAAGACTAAATTTCGATGAACTGAAAAGAGGCGCAAGCCTCTTTTTTATTTTACTGAACTGGATTTCTTTCTAGTGTAAAACTGCTCCATGCTTTCAAAGCCTACCCACGAGAGCAATAACACGATCAGATGATTCTGTGTTTCATAACGATCGAAAATAACCAAGCCAAATAATCCTAAAGTCATTAAACGAATGAGAATGCTGAGATAATAATTTTTGTTCTTTTGGCTGATCAGAACATAAAAATAAAGCCCGATACAAAGCACGTTCAAACCCAAAAGGGTGTTAAATAGCATGACATTTCACTCCTTTTGGCCAAATGACATAGAATTAATTTGTTGATATTTTAGTCAATCTCGAGTGGGTTGTCGCTCTCATCCAATCTGAATGTCATTTAAATCGATCAAAAATTTAGTGGCGGTAAAGAAAAGCGGATTTTGCTAAAATGATCCGGTATTTTTATTGCTATAGATGACCTATGACCGACCTGCTTCAAGATGATGAATATGATCGCCGTTTTGCTGGTGTTGCCAAAATTTATGGAGAAGACAGCTTTAACCATTATGAAAAAAGTCATGTGATGGTGATAGGCATCGGTGGTGTCGGTTCATGGGCGGTAGAAGCACTGGCACGTAGCGGTGTGGGCGAACTGAGCTTGGTCGATATGGATGTGGTGGCGGCTTCTAATATTAACCGTCAATTACCTGCCATGAGCACCACACTGGGTCATGAAAAAATTGAAATCATGGCTGAACGTTGCCGCGCAATTAATCCACGGATTAAAATTAATCTGATCGATGATTACCTGACGCCTGAAAATATCAAAGAAATTTTAGCAGGTGATCCAGATTTAATCCTCGACTGTATTGACGATGTCAAAGCCAAATTTGCCCTGATGCTACATTGTCGTTTTAACAAGATTCCGTTGATTGTGTCTGGCGGGGCAGGCGGTAAGCTGGATCCGCTGAAAATTCGGGTGGCCGATTTATCTAAAACCGAACAGGATCCGATGCTGGCCAAATTGCGTGCCCAGTTGCGCGCTAAAGGCATCTGTAAAAAGCCTAAAGAAAAATTTGGCATTACTTGTGTCTATTCCATCGATAATCCATTTTCGAGTGCTGATGTCTGCGCCAGTGCCGGCTTGCGCTGTGGTGGTTATGGTTCTGCCGTGGTGGTAACTTCAAGCTTTGCCATGGTCGCTGTGGCAGAAGGCTTGAAAAAGCTGGACAGTAAAAGAGCAAAAGCCTGATTTAAAAAATAAAAAGCACAATCTATGTGCTTTTTTTAAACTGGCGTTTAGAATGAAAGGATTCATTCGCAGAACAAAAATAATGTTTTGGAGCAGCTATGTGGTTCTTGCTGGTACTGATTTTGGGGATAGGGGCGTTGGCGATCTGGATGTGGAAACGTCCGGATCCGGTGAAACGTGATCAGGCGAAGGCTGTACAACATGATTTATGGATTGAGCAGATTGATGCTCAACTGAAACATGCAGCACGTTTGAGTTCAGATCCGGAACATCCGAATTATGAACGTGCCTATCAGATTTATCAGGGACTGGCCCAGCAACAGGAAATTCCACAAGCTTATGTAGGCATGGGTCTGATGCATCTGCAGGGTTTGGGACATGAGCAGAATACCGAAAAGGCGATTAGTTATCTAGACAAAGCCTTTCGTCTGGGCAGTGATGAAGCCGCCTATCATTTGGGGCAGATTCATGAAGGGGATGCGTATCAACAGGCTGACCCGGAAAAAGCTTTGTATTGGTACCGACATGCGGTAGCACGTGGCAATCTGGATGCCCAATATCGTATTACTGAACTTTCTTCTACCGAAGGCCAGCCTCAAAACGAGATGACTGCAGAAAAACAGCGTCTGGCATTATTCATTCAAAATGCCGGGCAGGGTCATGCCAATTCGCAGTATCAGCTGGCCCAGTATTATCTGGCAGATTCAACAACCCAAGATTTAGTGCAAGGAATTCATTATCTGTTTCTGGCGGCACAGCAAGATCATTTGGCTGCCAATCAGCAAATCGCCGATGATTATGCGCATGGTCAGATTCTGCCCCAAGACCTGACGCAATCGCTGCAATTTATTAAACGTTGTATCAGTCTTGGTGACCAGAAAGGTCTCTATGATTATTATGCCGGTGTGTTACAAGGCCGTATCGATACCGACCAGCGTCAGCGCGTGTTCCAGCATTTATTGCAGCAGTCCAAAGAGCATGCCGATGCACAAGCCAAGACTTTAATCGGCCTGGCTTATTTTCATGGCTGGTATGTCGATAAAAATGAAACCATGGCGTTTCGTTACTGGTCAGAAGCTGCGAATAGCCAGCATGCGCCTGCATTATGCATGATTGCTGCGCTGTATTTTGAGCAGCACCTGGTGGCCAACGAACCGCAAAAAGCATTTGAGTTATATCAGGCTGCCTATCAGCTCAGTCCTGACGATGTGTCTGCACGGATGGGGCTGGCACTGTGTTATTTAAACGGTATAGGCACAGTTAAAGATACGGGTAAAGCCACACAAATGATCCAGAACGCGGCACAGCAGTATTGGCTGATTGAAGCTCAATCTGAAGCGGATTTAATTTATAGCGTCGGCCGGTTTTATAGTCTAGCTGAATATCCTTTACCGACACGTGACAAAGCTATCCAGTATCTGAATCAGGCGGTTGCGAAAGGTTCGAAAGAGGCGGCATGGTTCCTGTACCAAGCTCTGTCAGGCATTTATCCTGTCTTTGTGAACAATTTAGAGCTAGCAAATCGTTATCTGCATCAGGCTGCGCAATTGGGTCATGCCCAAGCACAGGCAGAATTGGGCTTGAAATATCTTAAAGGCCAACAGATTGCGCAGGATATTGCCTTAGGCTTGAGCTATCTGCAAAAAGCAGCCGCTCAGCAGAATGGTGTAGCACTGAATGCTCTGGGTGAAGCATATGAACAGGGTCAAGGTGTTGAGAGCAATATTGAGCAAGCCGTACAGTATTATCAGCAGGCGGCAGCGCAGGTAAATGCGGATGCTTATAGCCATCTTGGACGTTTATATACCAAGGGAATTGGCGTGGAGCGTGATATCGGAATCGCACGGGACTGGCTGGAAAAAGGCAGTTTACTCGGACATGAGCGATCCACTGAATTATTGAAAAATGTGAATGCGTATTTGCAAATGAAATAAACTGACTCAAATCATATGAGCTAAAAAACCGCTGTCTGACAGCGGTTTTTTTATGGATCAAGCTTTGTTAAGGTAATTGTTTAATCGGGCTACCACCCAATGCCTGCATCAAGGTGACATAAGCATTGTACTGGTTCTGTCTGGTTTGCACCAAAGACAGCCGCGCATTGCGCGTAGTTTCCTGTGCATCCAGCAGGTTTTTCAACGCCACCGCACCATTACGATAACGCACTTCAGTCAAGCGTTCAGTTCTTTCTGTCAGCTCAACATTGCGTTGCTGTAATGCAACCTGCTTAGTGAGCTCAGTACGATTCGACAAGGCATTTTCCACATCGGCAAAGGCTTCGTACATGGTCTGGCGATACTGGATAATGGCTTTTTCATATTCCAGCTCATTGACTTGCAGATCACGTTTCATGTCATTCCATTGCAGGAAAGGCAAGGTCAGACCTGCACCTAAAGTTGCAACCGGATTTTTCAGTGCATTCGAGAGGGACGTACTGCTGCCAATACCGGTGGTCAGATTGCCGGTCAAACTAATGGATGGATAGTAGCTGGCTTTGTTGGCATCTTTATTAGCTAGTGCCTTACGCAAGCGCAGTTCAGTCGCTCGAAGGTCAGGACGACGTGACAATAAACTCGCCGGTAAGTCAGCCTGAATACTCGGCAATTGAATATTCGGTAAACGGCTTGGCTCTTGAATCGCGAGCTGTTGAACCGGCATGTGCAGCAATACCGCGAGTCCGGTACGTGTTTCCACACGTTGTTGTTCAATCTGGCTTAAGGTTGCCTGTTGGCTTTGAATCGCCTGTTCCGCCTGGGTTAAATCCAGACCGGATACTGCGCCGGCACGATATTGCACTCGCACCAGATCATAGGTTTTTTGCGCGGTCGCCAGATTTTGCTGTACCACGCTATAACGTTCATTCAGATAAGCCAGTTGCCAATAGAGTTGCGCTGTGGTGCCGATCAGGCTCTGAGCAGTTGCCTGCAAGTCTTCTTCAGAGGCTAAGGCCTCCCAGCGAGCGGCTTCGGTTTGATTGGCCAGTTTGCCAAACAGATCCAGTTCATAGCTTAAGCCCGGATAACCCAGAGAAATACCGGTCGAAGAATCGCCACCACCATCTAGGCTAAAACGATGGCCCGTTGAAATTCTTGCATCACCGACACGAACGCCTTGCTGGCTTTGAGCCTGTCTGGCTTGAATGCGGGCCTGTTGTAAACTAATGCCAGCCACTGCCAGGTCGGTATTCTGCGCCAATACTTCATTCACCAAATTATTTAATTGCGGATCTTTAAATAAAGTCCACCATTGATCTGCCAGAATATCGGCATGAATCTGCTGACTAAGCACCTTATTGTTTTGAAAGCTGCCCGGCATATTAAGCGCAGGCTGTTCATACGGTGTTTTTACCACTGCGGCACAACCGACCAGCGAGCTTCCCAGCAAAAGGGCACTGGCAAGCTTGGTTAAATTCATTTGCATATCAGGTTCCTTATTCGCGAGAAAGTGCATCGACTGGATTCAGACGAGCAGCATTACGTGCCGGGATAAAGCCAAACACAATCCCGATCAGGCTTGAGCAGACAAAGGCAGCTACAATCGAAGTGGTTGAATATGCCATTTGGAACGTACCACCGGCAAAATGGGTAATCAGCTGGCCAATCCCGAGGGAAAGCAGCACACCCAAAATACCACCCAAGATACAGACCAGAACCGCTTCAATCAGGAACTGTTGCAGAATATCACTTTGACGTGCACCCACCGCCATACGCACCCCAATTTCCTGAGTACGTTCAGTCACTGACACCAGCATGATATTCATCACCCCAATCCCGCCGACCACCAGTGAAATCACCGCAATCGCTGAAATTAGCAAAGTCATAGTCGCTGTGGTTTGCTGAATAGTTTCACGAATACTGTCGGCATTCTGGGTAAACACATCCTGCGCGCCATGTCGCTGTACCAGCAAATTCAAAATCGCATTTTCAGCCGCCGCACTTGGGTATTCATCCTTAATCCGCACAATGATGCTACGCACATTGGATTGCCCCAGCATACGGCTCATGACGGTGGAATACGGCAGATAGACATTCAGGCTGTCATTATTTCCCATCATGCCTTTTTGCGCGTCAATCACCCCGATAATCCGGCTCGGTACGCTCCCGAGTAAAATCACCTGACCCACCGGATTGGTGCCATCCTTAAAGAAGGTGTTTTTGGTATTGGTGTCAATGACGACATCTTGCGCCTGTTGCATGACGCTACTGCGGTCAAAAGGCTGACCGGACTGGAAAGTCATGCCACGCACGTAGAAGAAATCTTCACTGACGCCGTTGACCGTAGTTGAAGCTTCGATTTCTTTATAACGGCCGGTGACACTGCTATTCACCGATGGGCTGACGCCATCGACATACGGTTGTTCAGCTAGCGCATCGGCATCGGCCGGAATCAGGGTTTTGGACTGTGAAGATCTGGAATTATCCCCAAAGCCTCGACCCTGAAATACGGTAATGGTATTGGTCCCCAGACTGCTGATATTTTCCAGAATCTGCTTTTGTGAGCCATTACCGAGTGCCACCACCGAGACCACCGAAGCAATACCGATAATGATTCCGAGCATGGTGAGGAAAGTCCGCATGCGATGTGCATTCATGGCCAGCAAGGCCATCCGGAAGGCTTCACCCAGACGGTCAACTGCAGAACGCCATGAAGAAATCTTCTTTTGTTCACTGCGGATCAGCGGCTGTTTTTCCAGATGCTCTTCGACTTCAGGAACATTGGGCTGATCAGAAATAATATTGCCGTCCGAGATCTCGATAATCCGCGTCGCATTTTTCGCTACATTATGATCATGCGTGACCAGAATGATGGTATGACCTTTGGCATTCAGTTCACGCAAAATACGCATCACTTCAATACCGCTGTTCTTGTCCAATGCACCTGTCGGTTCATCGGCCAGAATCACGTCACCGCCATTCATTAGCGCACGGGCAATCGAAACCCGTTGCTGCTGACCACCAGAGAGCTGGCTCGGACGGTTCTGGGTTTTTTCACCCAGACCGAGATCAGTCAGAATCTTGACGGCTCGCGCATGCCGTTCAGATGAATCCGCACCGGCATAAATCGCAGGGACTTCGACATTGCCTGCTGCATTTAAATCGCCCAGCAGATGATAACGCTGAAAAATAAAGCCGAAATATTCACGGCGTAATTGCGCCAGTTCATCCGCTTCCAGTTCCCGGGTTTCACGGCCTTTGACCTTGTAGCTACCCGTGGTCGGTTTGTCCAGACAACCCAGAATGTTCATCAGGGTCGATTTACCGGAACCGGACTGACCGACAATCGCCACCAGTTCACCCGGATAAATCTCTAGATTCACCCCTTTTAAAATCTGGACCGTGCTTTCACCCGCAGGGAATTCACGAACCAGATTTTTCACCTCGAGGAGAGGCTGTTGTTGTGAATTCATGCTTACATTCTCATTGGGCCACGGCTATTGCCACCGCGTTTTGCTGCATCATTGGAGGTATCAGAACCATCGGCAATCACCACCTGATCACCACGTTTTAAACCTTTCAGCACTTGCGCAGTCGCGCGGTTATTCAAACCGATTAATACAGGGGTTGGTTTTGCAGTACCATCGGCTTGCAAGACACGAACCATGCCACGCTGTGCTTTACCTTGCTCAATCAGCGCAAGTTCTGCTTCAGACAGGTTTAGACGCGCTGGACGTTCACCGGCAGGGCGGTTGCCTTGAGCCGATTCAGCTTCAGAACGTGATGCCGGGCCGCCTTCACCGCGAGAACCCTCACCACGCGCTTCACCACGATTGGCACGTGGCAGACGGTTTGAACCTTGAATGGCTGCAGCAGGAATGGTCAGTACATTTTTGGCTTCATCCAGCACGATATAAACTTGTGCAGTCATATCAATACGTAATTTTCCATCTTCATTCGGTACATCGAACAATGCGTTGTAATACACCGCAGAACTTGACGATGAGCTTGAGGTATTGCTATCGGTATTAATTGAATTGGGTGCAGGCTCAACCTGACGTAGTTTGGCGTAAATCTTTTTCTCGTTATTGCCTAACGTAGTGAAATAAACCGTCTGACCTTCTTCAACTTTCATGACATCCGCTTCAGAAATTTCAGCTTTAATGGTCATGGTGTCCAGTTTTGCCAGTTTCACAATAGTCGGCGCACTCTGGTTGGCGTTTACAGTCTGACCTTCTTCGGTCACAATCGCCACAATCGTGCCATCCATCGGCGCCACAATCTGGGTGTAACCAAGATCTTCTTTGGCAGTCGCCAGCGTCAAACGCGACTGTTCAATCTGTGCATTGATGGCGGTGATATCCGCTTGCGCCGTTTTATAGTTCGCAAATGCCGATTCCAGCTCTGAGCGAGAAGTGGCATCCTGTGCATACATGGCTTTCTGACGGTTGTATTCAGCTTCAACTTTGGCCAAATTCGCCTGTCTTACTGCAAGTTGTGCCATCTGATTTTTAATGCTGGCTTCAGCGGTTTTTAAATCATTTTCCTGACGAACGGAGTCAATCCGCGCAATCAGCTGACCTTGCTTGACCTGATCGCCCAGTTCTACATACATTTTTCTGACCTGACCCGAAACCTGCGCCCCCACGCTGACCATCTTGGTCGCTTCCAGAATACCAGTCGCCAGTACAGAGCTTTCGATATCGCCTTGGGTGACTTCAGCCGTAATATATTGCGGAGGCTGTTCTTTGGGTTTGAGGAAGTACCACCCCGCAGCGATGAGCGCAATGGCAATCACGGCGGCCATAATCAATTTCGTCGGTTTTATTTTTGGCATGATCAATATCGGTTCAAAATCAGAGAATTGTGAACGATTATAAAAGCGAAATTAGGATAAATCGTGTATTTTTTTAAACTAATAGGAATGATTATTATTTTATTTTTCGAATTTTGACAAAGACTTAGTGAAATAGGGGCTTGCCACAGATACTGGAAATCGCCTGTAGTACCAAATGCTCCGGATTTTCATGTCCGAGTCCTTTAATTGAGGCATCAATTTTTAATAATAACCCCGGCCAGGCCAGAAAAGTCTGTGGGCTGAGACGGCGCAAGGCTTGTTGATATAACCCGACTTTGGTTTTCCAGATCCCGATTTGCAAGGCATTTTGCGGTTGTTCAAACAGCTGCATCAACAGACGCATTTCCTTGCTGAGACTCCATAAAATCAGGCTCATCGGTTCACCTGAAACGACTAGATACTGAAAAATTTTGATCGACTGGGAAAGATTACCTTGTAGCAGGGCATCGCTCAAATCATAGGTGCTATAACGTGACTGATCTTGTAAACATGCATATAAATGATCAACCTGAATGATATCGACTTCAGCAAAGGTATCGCTAACCCGCATCAGGCTGTTCTTTGCTGCAAGCAGGTTGTGCTCATGATGTTGTTCCAGCCATTGCCAGGCATCATTGGCTAAACGAATACCGAGTTTTTCAGCTTCAATACCCAGAATCTGCTGCCGGTCTTTTGGATAATTGGCCACCAGCGAAACATTCACACCATTGGCATCAATCAGCTGAAAGAAACTGGATTTCAGGCTATTACTATCCTGTTTGGGCATCACCACCAACAGCAGGTTTTGTTCATTATGCTGCAAATATTTTTTCAGTAACTTGATTGCGCTGGCATCCGGTTTGATATTGCCATGTACTTCAATCGCCAACTGGGTTGAAAACAGCGACAAGCTGTTCAAGGCATTAAAGACGGTTTTCCAGTCGGCGACCGAACTAATGTCATAGCGTTGACGTTCAATGTCCTGCTTTTGCCAGCTGGCCCGAAAGGCATCAATTAAATTCTGTTCCAGCAAAGGCTCTTGACCATGCAAGACCCAAGCACCGCGAGCTTCATCGACACGTTTCAGGGCTTGTAGATAATCAAGTTTCATAAAGAGGTCTTATTGAGCAGGTTGCGCTGAGGTATTTTGTTTGGCTAAGGGTAAGCGGTTCGATGAAATCTGACGTGCAATCTGCTGCGCCACATCATCAATAATGACCTGATTCAGATATTTTTGTTCCTGATCATCGGTGTTGACCGTTTCAATATCATATTGATACGTACGTGTTGCCACGACAGTGCGTGGTTCAGTGATCGGATTGCCTTGTGCATCTTCAATCCGGAAAGTCACGTTTAAACGTAATAAGGTTTCAACCAGTTTACCGTTCAGTTCCAGACGGCGAGGAGTGTAATCCAGGACACGTAACACATAAGCTTTAGGTGCATTACTTAGCTGTACGCCTGCAGCACCGAGGTAAACTGCCAGTTTCTCTTGCAGTTCTTCAGTGTTGGGCGGTAAAGACAGGCTCATGACAGAGTAAGCAACAGGTGCGGAGCTCGGATTGGTTCCTTTCAGATGAAAACCACAGCCGACTAAGCCTGCACTCAGACCACAAGTTAAAACAATTGCTGCTAAACGTTTGCCCAAATGCATGTGTTGCCCTCTATGCTTCCCGAAAGGGAATATTTGAAATCCTGAACTGGATTGTAAAGTCAAAGCCCGTTGGCTGGCAACGGGCTTTGTTTGGGAATTGTGAAATCCTTCATAAAGTTCCTTCTCCCTTTGGGAGAAGGTTAGGATGAGGGTTTATATATTTACCTCTCCCTAACCCTCTCCTGAAAGGAGAGGGAATGTAAGGACTTAAACCACCAAATTCACTAATTTATTCGGTACCACAATTTCTTTCTTGGTTGGGCCAGTCAAGAATTGTTGAACTTCAGGCAATGCTTTGGCTTGAGCCAAAATATCATCTTTAGAAGCATCGACTGATACTTCTAACTTACCACGGAGTTTACCGTTGACTTGAACCACAATCGTTTGTGTATTACGTGTCAGCGCAGATTCATCTACCGCAGGGAATAAAGTTGAATTCAATTCAATCCCAAATTCGGCCAATAAAGTCTGGCTTAAATGCGGTGCAAATGGTGCAAGTAAAGTTAACAGCGTGGTAATCGATTCACGTGCAACCGCCACGTCATTGTCATCTTGGGCTTCAAATTTGTTGTTAGCATTTAAAAGTTCCATCAATGCAGCAATGGCAGTGTTAAATGCATGACGACGTTCAATATCATCACCGACTTTTTGGATGGTTTCGTGTGTCTTACGACGTAGGTCTTGCGCAGCCGTAGACAGTGCCGATTTGTCGATGTTTGCAGCAGTATTCGCTTTTTCAAGGAAACCTGTTGCTAAACGCCATACACGTTTCAGGAAGCGGTTTGCACCTTCAACACCGGCATCAGACCATTCCAGTGATTGATCAGGTGGTGCAGCAAACATCATGAATACACGTGCCGTATCTGCGCCGTACTGGTCAATAATCGATTGTGGGTCGATACCGTTATTTTTCGATTTCGACATTTTTTCCTGACCACCAACCACAACTTCCTGGCCATCTTCTTTATATTTTGCAGAAAGCACACGGCCTTTTTCGTCTTTTTCAAGTTCGATATCTGCCGGGTTAAACCAGGTTTTCTTGCCAGATTCAGCTTCACGATAGAAGGTATCTGCAAGCACCATCCCTTGCGTTAACAAGTTAGTGAATGGTTCATTGCCTTGTACCACGCCTTCATCACGCATCAATTTGTGGAAGAAGCGTGCATAAAGCAAATGCAGAATCGCGTGTTCAACACCACCGATGTATTGGTTGACAGGTAACCAAGTTTGACCCGCTTCAGGTTTTACCATGCCATCAGTAAAGTCTGGAGATGCATAACGTGCATAGTACCAAGATGATTCCACGAAGGTATCTAGCGTATCTGTTTCACGACGAGCATCGCCACCACAGCTTGGGCATGACGTTTCGTAGAATTCAGGCATTTTGTTCAACGGGTTACCTGAACCATCTGGAACAACGTCAGTCGGAAGAACCACAGGAAGCTGCTCTTCAGGTACTGGCACTTGACCACATGATGGACAGTTAATCATTGGAATTGGACAACCCCAATAACGCTGACGAGATACACCCCAGTCACGTAAACGGAATTGAACTTTAGAACTTGCCAGACCTGTTGCTTCTAATTTGGCAAGGAATGCATCGTATGCATTCTGGAAATCTAGACCGTCAAATTCGCCTGAATTAACCAGTTTACCTTCTTTTGAGCCGTACCATTCTTGCCATTGAGTCGCATCAAAGTCAGCATCATCTGCGCCTTTGGCATCAATCACTTGCTTGATGGTCAAGCCATATTTATTGGCAAATTCGAAGTCACGTTCATCGTGTGAAGGCACCGCCATCACTGCACCTGAACCATAAGACATCAATACATAGTTGGCGATCCAAACCGGAACTTCTTCGCCAGTCACAGGATGCTTCACAGAAAGACCGGTTGCCATGCCTTTCTTTTCAGCAGTCGCAAGATCCGCTTCTGCCACAGAACCCATACGGCATTCTTCAATGAATGCAGCCAATTCTGGGTTTGTTTCAGCCGCTTTCAGTGCCATTGGATGTTCAGCTGCAACTGCAACATACGTTACACCCATCAAGGTATCGGCACGGGTAGTAAATACCGTTAAACCGTCTGCATAGATTTCTGGATTTGCTGAAGGGAAAGTAATATCCATCCCTTGTGAGCGACCAATCCAGTTACGCTGCATGGTCAAGACCTGTTGTGGCCAGCCATCTTTAAGCGTGTCTAAATCGTCAAGTAATTCTTGCGCATAATCGGTAATGCGGAAGTAGTACATTGGGATATCACGTTTTTCTACCAATGCACCTGAACGCCAACCGCGACCATTTTCAACCTGTTCGTTTGCAAGTACAGTTTGATCCACTGGATCCCAGTTCACTGTAGAAAGTTTACGGTAGATCAGGCCTTTTTTATAAAGCTGAACAAATAACCATTGTTCCCAACGATAGTATTCAGGGGTACAGGTCGCAAATTCACGATCCCAATCTACTGCAAGACCGAGTTTTTTCAACTGGTCGCGCATATAGGCGATATTTTCGAAAGTCCATTTTGCTGGCGCAACCTGGTGTGCAATCGCTGCGTTTTCAGCAGGTAAACCAAAAGCATCCCAACCCATCGGTTGCAGAACGGTTTCACCTTTTAAACGGTGGAAACGGCTGATCACGTCACCAATCGTATAGTTACGCACATGACCCATATGCAGCTTGCCACTTGGGTAAGGGAACATCGAGAGAATATAACGACGTGGACCTTCTACTTTGTCGGCAACTTTAAAGGCTTTGCGAGATTCCCAATCCTGTTGGACTTGAGGCTCAATCGCACTGGCTTGATATTCGGAATCAATGTGAGTAGTCATAAACGTATCAGTGAATTACGGTGAAAAAAGTCTGTTGCACAGCATAGCGCAAAATGCACCTAAAAGTGAATTTTGCGCCGGCATTTCCCGAAGAAAAAACACGCTGTTCTATATAGAGCTGTCTTATAAAGCGACTGCACGATTTTTAGATTGCTGCAAGGCTTCGTTGGCTTCACGTTGCTGCTGGTCCTGATTCGCAGGAACTTGAGGGGCTTGTTGCTGTTTTTCTTGAGCTGTGTTCTCGGTTTGCACTTCAGTTTCAGCCGTTCTAGGGGATGTCGGTGCTGAATTTTTCCAGCCATACGTATCCACTGTGGTGGCTTTTTTTGCAGATTTCGGCGGTGGCGTCTTGGTATAATGCGTGACGCCTTTCGCATCGACCCATTTATGATACTGGATCGCGGAAGCGCTAGTGCTACAGATGCTCAAAACAACTGCGCAACTCAAACTGAAGACGGTTAAAAAAGATATTTTCATTGTTCTTGGGCCTCGGCTTGCTAGGCATGGAATACTGCAATTATTGTAGTGATTTTTTAAGTAAAAATGATGGATTTTTATCTGCTTTATTCGAGGTTAACTGCTTCTATAAGCTCGACCTGGAGTGTAAGAAATCAGAGACAAATCTTCGTATACAAAAATTATTGATAAACAATTTCCTTTCATTTAATAAAAATTCATTCATTTTTTTTATATAAGACATATTAAAAATTTATAAAATTAAACCATTAACTCTATGAATTTTATTGGATTATATGAATAGAAAAGACAGTCAATGCATGGCTATGAGCTGATATTGCTGTTAAAAACAGCAGATCTAGGCACTATAAGTATGGATTGTCTGTTTTTTAAACTTGACTTTAAAGCCTGAAAACACAAGAATGCTGCAATAGTTTTATATGCCTTAGATCGATCACCCTTCGACTAAGTGTCATTTCATGCAATGGGCGATTTCTCTAGCCGAGAAATTGAACAAAGCTAAGCAAAATATGTTTATCCCAACATGTTTTAGATCCCGTATTGCTCGAACAGCGAAGAGATCAGATTTTTTTCCTATTGCTATGAAAACTATGAATTTTGTGTGCTATAACAGTGCAGACAGTTAACAAATGAAACACTGCAAATGCCTCCCATTTGTGCAGTGAATAATATTAGGGTGAATCACGTTGGAACTTCTATCTGGTGGTGAAATGCTTGTTCGCGCATTAGCGGACGAAGGCGTTGAACATGTTTTTGGATACCCAGGCGGCGCAGTTCTTCATATTTATGATGCGCTATTTCAACAAGACAGAATCAATCATTATCTCGTACGTCACGAACAGGCTGCCGGTCACATGGCCGATGCTTACTCACGCGTGACAGGCAAGACCGGTGTTGTGCTGGTGACCTCAGGTCCGGGCGCAACCAATACGGTGACCCCAATTGCAACGGCCTATATGGACTCAATCCCGATGGTGATTTTGTCAGGTCAGGTTGCGAGTCATCTGATTGGTGAAGATGCATTCCAGGAAACTGATATGGTCGGTATTTCACGTCCAATCGTGAAACATAGTTTCCAGGTGCGTCATGCCAGCGAAATTCCTGCGATTATCAAAAAAGCCTTCTATATCGCGTCGTCAGGTCGTCCAGGCCCTGTAGTGATCGATATTCCAAAGGATGCGACCAATCCTGCAGAAAAATTTGCTTACGAATACCCGGAAAAAGTGAAGATGCGTTCGTATCAGCCACCATTCCGTGGTCATTCAGGTCAAATTCGTAAAGCAATTGAAGAATTAATCAACGCTAAACGCCCAGTGATTTACTCAGGCGGTGGTGTAGTTCAAGGCAATGCTTCAGCACAATTGACAGAACTGGCGCATTTATTGGGTTATCCAGTGACCAATACCTTGATGGGTCTAGGCGCATTCCCGGGTGATGATGAACAGTTCATCGGTATGTTGGGTATGCACGGTACTTATGAAGCTAACATGACCATGCACAATGCAGATGTAATTCTGTGTGTGGGTGCGCGTTTCGATGACCGTGTGACCAACAATCCTGCAAAATTCTGTCCAAATGCTAAAGTCATTCATATAGATATCGACCCAGCGACAATCTCAAAAACCATTATGGCGCACATTCCAATTGTCGGTGCTGTAGAGCCTGTACTGAATGAGATGTTGAACCAGTTGAAACAGCTTAATGTTTCTAAGCCAAATCCTGAAGCGATTGCGGCATGGTGGAAACAGATCAATGAATGGCGCAAGGTTCATGGCGGTCGTTTTGAAGCGGGTGTTGATGGCGTGATGAAGCCACAACAAGTGGTTCAGGCATTGGATAAAGTGACCAATGGCGAAGCGATCATTACTTCTGATGTCGGTCAGCATCAGATGTTTGGTGCGATGTATTACAAATACAAACGTCCACGTCAATGGATCAACTCAGGTGGTCTAGGCACCATGGGTGTAGGCTTGCCGTATGCAATGGCTGCGAAGCTTGCATACCCGGAACAGCAAGTGGTGTGTATCACCGGTGAAGCATCGATTCAGATGTGTATCCAGGAACTGTCGACCTGTAAGCAATATGGCCTGAATGTAAAAATCCTGTGCCTGAATAACCAGTCTTTAGGGATGGTGAAGCAGTGGCAAGATATGAACTATGAAGGACGTCATTCAAGTTCTTATGTAGATTCATTGCCTGATTTTGCCAAACTGATGGAAGCCTATGGTCATGTCGGTATTCAGATTAATCATGCCGATGAGCTAGAGTCGAAGCTTGCAGAAGCGATGGCGATTAACGACAAGTGCGTATTTATTAACGTTATGGTAGATCGTACCGAGCACGTTTATCCGATGTTGATTGCGGGTCAGTCGATGCAGGATATGTGGTTGGCTAAAGGGGAGCGCACGAAATGAGACATATTATCTCTGTACTCGTAGAAAACGAATCAGGCGCGCTTTCCCGTTTAGTGGGTTTGTTCTCACAGCGTGGCTACAATATCGAAACATTGAATGTTGCTCCGACTGAAGATCCAACGCTTTCACGTTTGACATTGACCACTTATGGTGATGATCACAAGATTGAGCAAATTACCAAACAGCTTAACAAGTTGGTTGAAGTGGTGAAAGTGGTTGACCTGTCTGAAGGTGCACATATTGAGCGTGAATTGATGCTGATTAAAGTCAAAGCATTGGGTTCATCGCGTGACGAAATCAAACGTACGGCAGATATTTTCCGTGGTCAGATTGTCGATGTAACACCAACGACCTATACCATTCAAATCGCGGGTACCACTGAAAAAGTGGATGCGTTTATTGATGCACTTGCAGAACACACGATTTTAGAAGTGGTTCGTTCAGGTGTATCAGGTATCGCACGCGGCGAAAAAGTACTCACCATCTAAATTTTAAGTATTTCCTCATCTGAATAAGAAGAGGGTATCAGGCAATGTAAATTTAAGGGTCATTGCCTGATTTAACGGACAAACAAGCATTTAAGCGGAGACAGCAATGCAAATTTTTTACGATAAAGACTGTGACTTATCTATCATCCAATCTAAGAAAGTAGCGATCATTGGTTACGGTTCACAAGGCCACGCGCATGCGCTTAACCTGAAAGATTCTGGTGTTGACGTAACTGTAGGTTTACGTGCGAACTCTGCTTCTTGGAAGAAAGCTGAAAATTCAGGTCTTAAAGTTGCTGAAGTTCCTGCTGCTGTAGCACAAGCTGACGTAGTGATGATTTTGACTCCAGATGAGTTCCAATCTCAACTTTACCGTGACGTAATTGAGCCAAACATCAAGCAAGGCGCTACTTTAGCATTTGCTCATGGTTTCTCGATTCTTTATAACCAAGTTGTTCCACGTGCTGACTTAGACGTAATCATGGTTGCACCTAAAGCTCCTGGTCACACCGTACGTTCTGAATACCAACGTGGTTCAGGTGTTCCTGACCTTATCGCGATTCACCAAGATGCTTCTGGTAATGCGCGTAACGTTGCTCTTTCTTACGCTTCAGGCGTAGGTGGCGGCCGTACAGGTATCATCGAAACTTCATTCCGTGAAGAAACTGAAACTGACCTTTTCGGTGAGCAAGCAGTTCTTTGTGGAGGTGCTGTTGAATTGGTTAAAATGGGCTTCGAAACTCTGGTTGAAGCTGGTTATGCACCAGAAATGGCGTATTTCGAATGTCTACACGAACTTAAATTGATCGTTGACTTAATGTTCGAAGGCGGTATCGCGGACATGAACTACTCAGTGTCAAACAACGCTGAATACGGCGAATATGTAACGGGTACTGAAGTAATCAACGAACAGTCTCGTGAAGCAATGCGTAATGCGCTTAAACGTATTCAATCTGGCGAATACGCGAAGATGTTTATTCAAGAAGGTGCGTTGAACTACCCATCTATGACTGCTCGTCGTCGTCAAAATGCTGCTCATGGTATCGAAGTTACTGGTAACAAGTTACGTGCGATGATGCCTTGGATTCAAGCGAACAAAATTGTAGATAAAGAAAAGAACTAAGGTTTCGTGCCTTAAAAAGAGGAAAGCAGCGCTTGCCTCTTTTTTCGTACCTTGGATCCAAGCAAACAAAATCGTAGATAAAGAGAAAAACTAATTTCTCGAATCAATTGATTTGAATGCGAAAACCCACTTAATTTGAGTGGTTTTTTTATTTCTATGTTTACGTGCCTTAAAAAATGGGGAAAGCAGTGCTTTCCCCATTTTTTAATATCTTGGAGCCAAGCAAACAAAATCGTTGATAAATAGAAAAACCAATCTCTTAATTGGCTGATTTTTATGCTATAAAAGCCCTGCCAAAGCGGGGTTTTTTATTGGATAAGAATAATAGACCTCTTGCGAAAGTATTATTTTAGACTTTGATATTTATTTAAAAATCAACGCTTATCACTGATTAAATTTTGACTAACGCAAGAGATACCGTCTGAAACGTCAAGCAAATTATCGAAAATTCATGCTCAATAATCTGCTTGATAAGGCTGTTGGTGTTTGAGTACACCATAACAAAGATGAACCAACTTTCTCATTGCAGCTCCAATCGCCATCATTTTGGTTTTACCATTAGCTAATAATCTTTCATTCATCCCTTTAATATGAGGATTATGCCGAGTTGCGACAATGGCTGCTATATATAAACCGGCACGTATTTTGGAAGAGCCCGCTTTGGATAAATGGCTTCTGCCATGAATGGAGCTACCTGACTGCTTTTGAGTGGGCACCAAGCCAACAAAGGCGGCCGCTTGACTAGCTCTTTCAAAAGTATGACTGCGCAAGAAACTGAGCATTAATAAACTAGTTCGATCTGCAATGGCTGGAATACTGCTGAGCAGTTCTTTATCATTTTTTAAATCAGGATTCTGATCAATGTGATCATCAATTTGTTGGTCGATACCCTGAATATGTTTGTTTAACTGTTCAATACTCTTGTGGAGAGACTGAAGTACAGGTTCCATCGTGAAGGTAGACTCTGCTTTTTCCAAACGATTCTTTTCACGTTGTAAATCTTCACAAAGAACAGCTCTTCTATCCAGTAAAGCATTCAGCAATTGAATATGTTTGGGTAAAGGTTGCCAAAAATGTAGATTGGCAGTCATCGCAAATCGAGCTAGAACCTCACTATCTACCTTGTCTGTTTTATTCAGCTTAGACATACTCTGAGCAAAATATCGAGCTCTGGCAGGATTGGTTATAGAGACTTGATAGCCCTCATCAAATAAATATTTAGCCAAGAGTTCATGATAAATAGATGTTGCTTCCATTAAGATAATGGTCTGCGTAGAAGTTGCAGCATGCTGGTTTAGCCAGATTTGAAGTTGCTCAAAACCTTTTGGTGTATTTGAAAAAGTTTTGGTTTTCTTTTTATTTGCAGAATTTTCTAAAATTAAACAGCAATCAATTTTAGCTTTAGCAACATCAATACCAAGATAAAACATAATCTTTACCTGCTTTAATTATTCAATTATTGTTTTAGCATAAGCACCGTCTTTTCTTGTGAATGCAGCATCAAAGTGCTTAGTTACCGTCCAGAGTTGTGCAAGTGGTTAGGGCAAATTGTAGGTTTTATCTCTTGCACAGACTAAAAGTCTTAGGTCTATTACAAACTCTACAATTTGCATATAGTGGAAGCTAATCACTACAACCTCCAAGATACAAGGTCTAATGATTTTATATAAATATGTTGGCTTTGATGCTGGTTTAAAAATATTAGAAACAAGTACTTTAGGCTTTTCTTTGCCGCGCGATTTTAATGATCCATTTGAGGTGACGGCTTTAGCTTTAATGGGGGAAACGGTAAATGTTGGTGTAGAAACGCAAGCTGTAAGAAGTCGGTTTATCAATAAATATGCAGTATTGTCTTTAACTCTAGCCCCCTTAAATCCTTTAATGTGGTCTCATTATGCAGATAGTCATAAAGGAATGGTGATCGGGATTGATATAGAGAAGGCAGGTTTAGAAAGTTTTGAAAATTATACGATACCTGCTCAGAGAGGAGAGATAATTTATGTGAATACAGTGCCACAACAATTAATTCAATAGATGCCGTGCAATTAATGCAAATTGGAAGTAAGCATCATATATGGTGGGAATCTCATGAGAGATTACTAAAACATGCTGTTCTTTATAAGCAATTATGTTGGGCGTATGAAGAGGAGGTTAGGGTAATGAAATGTTTGGGGAGTGAGGAATACCATTCTTATCATTTAAAGGAAGATAAGAGATTTGAGTTGGATGGAGAGCAGTGGGAAAGAAAATATATTGGTTCAAGAAGTATATTCTTAAAAAGCATCCCATCAGATGCATTTGTTGAGATATATCTTGGGGAAAATAGTTATCGTGATCAAAGAAGGAAGTATGATAATTTAATCGATGGTTATAAAGTTCCTAAAATTTTACAGTTAAAAGAATTTAGTCGGAATAATAATATTGAATTATTCACTGTTTTAGTTGATACAGAAACATGGTCTTTAAAAAGAAAAATTATTAATTCAGTTGATTTAGATTAAATAGCTGTAATTGTGGTATCGGTTCATATATTAGAGTTCTTTTATAAATTGTATTAGTTCAGACTTGATCAGCCAATCTTTGACATGACCTACAATTCTTGAGGCTGTTGGCTCTGAAACTCCGTAACTCGTAGTAACGTGAAATAAGGTTCGGTATTCTCGCCAATAGCTTAGACAGAGCAGAATCTGATCCTTAATACTTAACTTGGGCGGTCTGCCTTGAGTTAAAACATGTTTCTTCAATTGATCAACCATTAAATAAAAAGTTGACCATGATATGCCTGTATATCGCTTAAACTGTGTTTCTGAAAACTTTTTGAATCGATGTGTTTCATTCATAAATTAGGCACGAATGCCAAGAAAATTAGAGGACGAATATTAAGCAAAATAGTGTTCAATTTTTATTTATGAAAGAAGATTATTGTATATTAACATATTGTTTTTTTAGTTAATTTATATTAATTATTGCTTTTTAGAAAGTTTTTCATAGCTAAGAAAAGTCTTGATGTGTGAAAAAGAAAGCAAAAGTTTCGACAAAATCACACATTTCTTAAATAAAGTTGCATAATTTACAACTATTTGTAAATTTCGTAACTTTGTTTTATTTTTTTGTAAGTTAAGGTAAATTATAAAAAAATAATAAAATTAGTGGTTTAATTGTTTTTTATAAAATTTAAAGATTATTTTATTCTTTTTATTTGACATAGTTAGAAATATTTTTAAATTGTATCAATTTATTTTTTGTCTTAACCTTTTATAAGTATAGGATTAAATTTTTTAAAACAAATAAAAAACCAAAAATAGAGAGTAGTATTGTGAATAATAAACTTTTGCATATTTTTAGGTCAAAGATAATAAGATAAGTTAACGGTTACTTAACTTTACTCATAATAATAAGAGTTAAAGCGTAATCGTTAAAATAACTACATATACATATTCTTTTATTAAAAAGAAATGGAGAAAATCATGAACAAAATTACACAATCGGCATTAGCGGCATTAGTTCTTGGTGCTTGTTCTACGGCATCTTTTGCAGAAGATGAAGCAGCTCGAGGTGGTTATCATCCTCCTAAACCACCAATTGACTGGAGTAAATGTAATACTTTAGGCTGTGAAAAAGAAATTCCAATTTCACTTAAAATTAATAAGAAATGTGTTTTAACTGGTGGAAATGCAATAGTATTATCTGCTGCTGGTGGAACCCAAACTACAAATTATTCAATTACAACAAATACCCCTTATGTTCTAAATTTACAAACTGCAAATGCCGGTGCTAATAATACTACGTTTGTTAAACATGAAACAGATGCATCTAAAACAATTGCTACAACAATTGTGACGACTAAACAAGGTGCTGCAGGTGCTGTTCCATTTGGTAATTCAAATCATGCTGGTCAAGCAGTTGATAATTATACACTTGCAGTTACCAATACTGCAGTTGATGCTACACAGTTAGCAGGTAATTATACCGATCGCTATCTAATTAAAGCTTACTACTAATTTATTTAATCAACCTAACCTGATATTTATGTTGGGTTAGGTTGCCTCATTATACTTTTAAATGGAAATTATAATATGAGAAAAACAACTATATTATTTTTTTTATCTTTTTTTTATTTTTCTGGCGGGAAGGCGGATGTTGCAATTGATCCAGTGCAAATGTATATATTTAATGATAAAAAACAAAAAACAACAACACTCACTTTAGAGTCTATAAATGAAGTAGAAAAAAAGATATTTGAGGTGAAAGCATTTAAATGGGATCAAAATGATAAAGGTGAAGATGTGTTGGAGAAGGATAATACTCTTATAATTAATCCAAGAAATTTTATTTTAAAACCTAATGGGAAACAAGTTATACGTGTTGGTTTTAATCGTCCAATAGTATCTGTATTGGATGGTCGGGAAGAGGGTACCTGGCGCATTGTAATTGAGGAATTACCTCAACCTGTAAAAGAATCATCTATTACTTTCTTGATGAATTTTAACCTGCCATTATTTATTGGAAAGCAAGATAACTTAAAATTAAATTTTAATATTGAGAATGATAAGCTTATAGTTAAAAATAAAGCAGAATCTCATATTCAAATTTCAAAGTTACAAATTTTAGATTCTAATAAGAAAGAAGTTTTTACTAGTAATAATATGAAATATGCGCTTAAAGATAAGAGTATTTTTTATGAGTTGGAAGGCGTTAAAATAAATAATCCTCGTAATTATTTTGTTAAAGTAATGACAGATAAGTCGCATGAGGAAATAGAGTTAAAGCTTATGGATTAAAATTATAATTAAGGATTATATTATGCAGTTAAATAGAAAAATAATTATTCTAGTTAATATTTTATTCTTATGTAATGCTAATGCTAACCAGAATCCTGATGATGAATTTTTTGCTAATCTTTGGATAAACGAGCTTGATCATAATATAGATATTATTTTAATAAAAAGTGATGATAATTTTTACATAGAGTGCAATATATTGTCGGAACGAGATATTGATATATCTAAATTATCAAAAATGGCTTCTCGGGATGAGTTTTGTCTTATTTCGGACCGGAATATTCAATCTAATTTCGATGCCTCTAAGCAAACAATTAATCTCACCATACCTACCCAACTGTTTAAATCAAGTACACAGAT
Source organism: Acinetobacter sp. NPDC052428 (assembly GCF_044547685.1). Taxonomy (GTDB): domain Bacteria; phylum Pseudomonadota; class Gammaproteobacteria; order Pseudomonadales; family Moraxellaceae; genus Acinetobacter; species Acinetobacter lwoffii_G. The sequence continues at coordinate 46,714 of NZ_JBIUAT010000003.1, read as the reverse complement.
CTCCCAGTTGCAGACTATGCCAGAGAGAGCCAGTTTTGGAGGTTTCGTAAATTATGATTTTACCTATTTAAATTCAAAAATAGACAGAGAAACGAATTCTTTATATAACGGCCTGACAGATCTGGGTGTCTTTAAAGACTATTGGATTTTTAAGAACTCAATAGCATATTATAATCATCCTTTGAATGAGTATTTTACTCGACTCAGTACTAGTATTGACTTTGAATTTCCTAAAAGTATGACTCAGCTTACTTTAGGAGATACAACTACAGTATATAATCCATTAATTAATTCTTTACGTTTTGCCGGTTTAAACTGGGGAACTAATTTTACTGAGCGACCAAATTTTATTTATTGGAATACTCCAATCTTACAGGGAAGTGCGCGTGTTCCTTCTACAGTTGATTTGTATATTAATGGGGTAAGTATATATAGCCAAAGAGTCAGTCCTGGTGATTTCAATCTTCAAACTGGTGCACAAATTCAACAGGCAGGAAATGCACAAATTATTGTTGAAGATGTATTAGGGAATAGGAGTGTACAAAGTTTTCCTATTCTGGTGACGAATCGGCTATTAAGATCTGATCTTTGTGAATATAATGTTTCATTAGGAAAGTTGCGTTATAACTATAATATAGAAAGTAATGACTATCGTAATTTTTTCTCTAACCTTTATTATCGTTATGGGGTATCTAATTGGACAACACTTGGTTCTAATTTTTCTTATAGCGAAGACTTGCAAAATTTAGGCTTTCTATGGACTCAAGCTATTAGTCATTATTTGGTTTTGGATAGTGTAGTTCAAGCTTCACATGATGAACTTAATAATTTTAATTATTCATATGGATTATCTGCTGCAAAGGATTTCGGAAGAGTTTCACTTGGTGCAAGTGCGAAATATACAGAAAGAGATTTTAAATATTTAGGTGATGACCTGGATAATTTTTATAGTTATCCTAAGTATGAATATTTAATTTATGGGGGAATGAGCAATATTCCTCTCTTGCATAATATTTATTTGAATTATGCTGCCCAGAGTTTTCATCAGCAAGAAATGCGCGTGGAAGATGAGATTCCTTCATTTTTTCAAAATGATCGTAAAACTTTAAATTTAGGGTTTAATCGTCGGCTAGGTAGGAAGGGAAGCCTAGGTTTGAGTTATTTTAGCTCATTTGGTGATGATCGGGATTCTGGAGTTGTCTTATCACTTAGCTATAGTTTTGATGATGATAAAGCAGTTTATTTTAGTCATTCAACAGATGAAAGAACTAAATTGCAATTTGTAAAAAGTAATCCTAATCAGGTTGGATTTGACTATGAAACAGGTGTAAATAGACTCGAAGATGAAACACTATATAATTTCAATGGGCGATTGAAAACAGATGTTGGGGATTTAGGTTTTTATCATATAGAGGGAGATAATGAGTCTGAATCACAATTAAACTATCGTGGTGCGGTTGTTTTTCTTAATAATAAATTCAATTTTACCAAGTTGGTTGATAATGCATTTTCTGTTGTTAGTGTGGGAGATTATCAGGATGTCGATGTTTTAAGGTCTTTATCTGTAGTAGATAGAACGAATAAGAAAGGCTATGCCTTTGTTCATGATATTATTCCTTATGTAAATTATGATATTGGTTTTGATCAGAATCAATTACCAGTCGAAGCTAAGATTCCTTATGCAACCAAGAGGCTTACTGCTTTAGATCAGCGGGGGTATATTATTAATTTCCCTATATATAATACAAAACAGGTCACGATTTTGCCTGTAGATAGTAATAATCATAAATTCACAGCCGGTTCAGAGTTATATATCGATAATGATGGTGGGGAGGTTTATCCTATCTCATCGGACGGTACGGTCACTCTATATGGGCTTATTCCAAATACTTACAATATTAAAATCATCAGCACCGAATCTAAAACTTGCTTTGCACAATTGACGGTTACAGAAAATCAAAAAGAAGAAAGCGGACTATCTACGCTTATCTGTAAATAAAGGATGAAAAATAATGAAACTTAAATTTACTGTACTTGTGTTCTCTCTATTATTGACCAGTCTAAGTCATGCCCAACGTTGTCAGATTGATCGATCGACAGTATCAGAACTCAAATTGAACTCCTCTTATCTGAGCCAAGCTGCGACTTCTTTTATCGTAAGGTGTGATAGCAGTTATGCTATTCAATTTAATTCTAGAAACTTAACCAGCACTAATGGCAGTAGTTATTTGGTTAATGAGCACAATCATAAAATAAGAACACAAATGTATATTTCTGGGGCGACCTCATCCCGTTGGAATATGCCGATATCCCAACCGGCAACTAGCCTAAGTAAATTTATTGTATTGGTACAACTAGCTGAACAACCTTCTGCTTTGACCCCAGCTGGAGTTTATAAAGACAGTTTATATGTGGATCTTATCTACTGAATTCTTTTAGTTGGCTCTTAAAAGAGAATTGGATTTTGGTCTATTTAAGTCCTTTAACCAGATTTTGAAGCTTTCTGACTGGATTTTTTAGGCATGAGCTATGGTTATGAATAGGTGAGTTAATTTACTCTTAATTGTTAGTCAAGTTAATTAGATATCTCTATAACTACATCAACTTCCGAATAAAATGAGAGAAGGGGGGTAATATCATTAAAATGCAATAAATAAGCATTAGACTTTAGCTTAAAATATAATCACATAGGTGTGATATGGAACAGCCCTGCACCTCAGCGTTATCGAAAAAAATGTCTGCACTTCAAAATATTAGCTTTGACTTAAAACAGTTGCGACAGCAAAAAACAAAAATGACCCTGCCTTTGGAAGAGTTGACTCGTCCTCGTCTCAAAATAGCCATTGTGACTGAAACCTGGCCTCCTGAAATCAATGGTGTTGCCCATGCTTTATTGCAACTTTGTAAAGGATTGCAAAAACAGGGACATAAGATTTTATTAATACGTCCAGAACAACGACAAGCCTGTAACGATTTTAAACCACATAGTGAATGTCTGGTTAAAGCGCATTGCCTTCCTAAATATAGCAATTTGCAGTTTGGTAGACCGCAATTTCTAAAAATCCATCAAGCTGTTGAAACTTTTACCCCCGATATTATTCACATTGTGACCGAAGGCCCTTTAGGTTTGGTAGCTCAACAGCTTGCAAAATTCCATAAAATTCCAGTCTCTAGCGGTTTCCATTCGTCATTTCAAGAATTTAGTCGGTTTTTTGATTTGGCTTTTTTGCTTAAGCCGATTCAAGGCTATTTAAGGTGGTTTCATAACAATACTGATTTGACCTGTGTCCCCAGTCGAGGTACGGCTCAAGCCTTAAATCAGTTTGGTGTAACTTGTCCCTTGGCAGTTGTGGGCAGAGGCGTCGATCCAGATACATTTTCACCAAAGTGGCGATCACCAGATTTGCGCTATGCTTGGGGAGTTTCAAACGAGACCCGGGTGATGTTGTATGTCGGACGGCTTTCTCCTGAAAAGGAAATTGACGTGCTGATCAAAACCTATTTTGTGCTGCGCCAAGTTCGTCAGCAAGATATACGTTTGGTAGTGGTTGGAGATGGGCCGGATCGCACTCGACTGCAACAACTGAATCAGGATGGCAGTATTGTTTTTACCGGTAGCTTGACAGGAGAAAAACTGTCAGCGGCGTATGCCAGTGCAGATGTATTCTGTTTTGCCAGTCAGGTTGAAACCTTTGGAAATGTGGTATTGGAAGCGATGGCCAGTGGCTTGCCAGTGATTGCTTATGATTATGCTTGTGCAAACTTGCATGTGCAGCATGGTGAAACGGGATGGTTGAGCAGACTTGGACATCAGCGGGGTTTGATTCAGCAGATGCTCGGACTGCCTGATCTGCAAAGATTACAGCAGATGGGCGCGCAAGCACGTAAAAAAGCCGAAAAAGTAGGCTGGCAATATCCGGTCCGGCAATTTGAACAGGCACTGTATTCACTGGTACAGCATCAGGAATACAGGATATAAAACAAGAAAGGAGCACCAGTGTGAAACTCCAGAATGTAAAGATTAAATTTTTAGAAATCGATTTGAAAGGCTGTGTTTATCTGAATCATTTTTCGCATTCAGTCCGTATTGCCACTTTTTTTAAAATGATTAGCCGCTTAGGAAATGGTGCATTTTGGTATTTCATGCTGATACTGGTTTGGATCATGCAAGGCTTGATCTATACCGTGCAGATTGTTTATCTGATTTTGGGAAGTACTATAGGTACTATGATTTACAAGGTGCTTAAAATCAAAACTGTACGACCACGTCCTTATCAGGTACATCAAGTGATCCGTTTGGGTGAGCATCCACTGGATCATTTCAGTTTTCCTTCCGGGCATACCTTGCATGCCGTGATGGCAACCACCGTTTTAGGTTATGTCGCACCTTTATTACTGATGCTGATGTTGCCTTTTACGGTTCTGGTCGCAGTGTCCCGAATGGTGCTGGGATTGCATTATCCAAGTGATGTGGCAGTTGGCGCAATTCTGGGTGGCATGATGGCAATTGCCATTGTCCTGACCGCGCCTTATCTGAATATTGTGCTGTAAAAATAAGTGAAAGCCGGAGCAAAGGCTCGCAGATTTTCACAGATTTGTTAAAGTACAGCATCAAAGCAATTATGGTGAGAAATAGAGATGGGTTTACGTTGGACTGACACGCTCGATATCGCGATTGAACTCTATGAAGCGCATCCAGATGTGGACCCGCAGTGGATTCGTTTTACTGATTTACATGCCTGGGTGTGTGCTTTGCCTGAGTTTGAAGATGATCCAACCAAGTCGACTGAAGGTTTGCTTGAAGCCATTCAAATGGCATGGATTGACGAGGCACGCTAAGGCCTCATCTTAAAAAAGCATTTTTTTACAGATGAAAAGCAGAAAAATGCGCATTATCTCGGTATAATGCGCCAAATTTTCATGTCAACAATTGACTTAAGGAGCCTATCATGGCTATCGAACGTACTTTATCTATCGTTAAACCAGACGCAGTTGCTAAAAACCACATCGGCGACATCTTTGCTCGTTTCGAGAAAGCTGGTCTTCAAATTGTTGCAACTAAAATGAAACATTTGACTCAAGCTGAAGCTGAAGGCTTCTATGCTGAGCACAAAGAACGTGGTTTCTTTGCTGACCTAGTTGCATTTATGACTTCTGGTCCAGTTGTTGTTTCAGTTCTTGAAGGCGAAAACGCTGTTCTTGCTCACCGTGACATCCTTGGTGCGACGAATCCTAAAGAAGCTGCTCCTGGTACTATCCGTGCAGATTTCGCTGTAAGCATCGATGAAAACGCTGCTCACGGTTCTGACTCTGTAGCATCTGCTGATCGTGAAGTTAACTACTTCTTCGCTCAAACTGAGATTGCTCCACGTACTCGTTAATTCGCAGTATTCAAGCCAGATAAGTGTTATTATACTTATCTGGTTTTTTTATTCTCTGAATAATTCTTTGCTCACATATTGAGCTTCTCCTTTCATCTTTAGACATGGTTTAGGTAATACACATGAGTACTGAAGCAGTCGCTGTATCAGCAGTTTCTGAGCCACAGCAACACACTCCATCCGCTCCAGCACAGGCAAATACTGTCGAGAAAGTGAATTTACTTGGCATGTCACGTCCGCAAATGGAAAAATTCTTTGAGGACATGGGTGAGAAGAAGTTTCGTGCCGGGCAGGTGATGAAATGGATTCACCAGTTCTTTGTGACTGATTTTGCTGAAATGACCAATATTTCCGGCAAACTGCGTGAAAAACTGGAAAAGATTTGTGAAATTAAAGCGCCTGAAGTGGTGCATAAAAACTATTCTAAAGATGGTACCCGTAAATGGGTATTCCGTGTTGGCGACGGTGAAGGTTCCCTCGTCGAAACCGTATTGATTCCTGCTGAACATCGCAGTGGTTTACGTCGCACTTTGTGTATTTCTTCACAAGTGGGCTGTGCACTGGACTGTTCATTCTGCTCAACCGGTAAACAGGGTTTCCAGCGTGATTTGACTCAAGCCGAAATTATCGGTCAGCTCTGGATGGCGAACTATTCCTATATGGAAGATGTGCCTGTACTTGAGCGTGAACGTTCAGTCACGAACGTGGTGATGATGGGCATGGGCGAGCCATTGCTCAACTACGATGCAGTATTGAATTCAATGCGTATTATGCTGGATGACTTTGCATACGGCATGTCAAAACGTCGTGTGACTTTATCGACTTCTGGTGTGGTACCGAAAATCGATCAGATGGTCAAAGATATTGACGTGGCGCTGGCTATTTCATTGCATGCGCCAAATGATGAACTGCGTAACGAGCTGGTGCCGATCAATAAAAAATATCCGCTTGAGCAGCTGATTGCTGCATGTCAGCGCTATATTGCTAAAGATGGTAACGAAAGTTCACGTAAACATGTGACGATTGAATATGTGATGTTAGATGGCGTGAATGACCATCCTGAACATGCTCAGCAAATGATTAAGCTGTTGAAGAATTTGCCAAGCAAGATTAATTTGATTCCTTTTAATCCGTTCCCGCATGCGCCATATGGCCGCTCAAGCCGCAACCGGATTATTTCTTTCCAAAAAACTTTGTCTGATGCCGGTTTTGTGTGTACGATTCGTCAGACACGCGGTGATGACATTGATGCCGCGTGTGGACAGTTAGTCGGACAAGTTGCTGACCGTACCCGTCGTGCGGAACAGTGGAAAAAGAAAATTGCGCAATCGAATGAGATCATGCGCTCACAAGGATAATAAGAGGTCGCCAGTTGAGAAATCTAACATCAAAGTTTGCTTTGATTTCAACAGTATGTGTGTCTTTGGTTTTAGTCGCGTGTCAGACGCCAGATCTGGGTCAGAAAGACCCTGAAAAGGCCACCAAAGTCCGTACCCAATTGGCGGTAGAATATCTGAGAACAGGTGACCTGGATGCAGCTAAACGTGCGCTGGATCAGGCACTTGAAAGCAGTCCGCGTGATTCTCAAGCGAATATGATGATGGGCGTGCTACTGCAACAGGAAGGTAGTAAGCTTAATCTCGAAAAAGCAGATCATTATTTCAAGCGTGCGATTTCGGCAGATCCGAAAAATGCGCAGGCGCGAAATAATTACGGCACTTATTTATATCAGCTTGAACGCTATAATGATGCAATCGAGCAGTTTCAAATTGCTGGTGCCACGTTGGGTTATGATCAGCGATTCCGCGCACTGGAAAATATGGGGCGGATTTACCTGAAACTGGGTGATACAGCAAATGCTGAAAAATCATTCAAACAGGCGCTACAAGCCAATCGCGATTCCTATATTTCAATGTTAGAGTTGGCAGAAATATTTTATTTGAACCAGCAGTTCCCGGCAGCGACACAAATGCATCAACAGTTTGTGCGTGGTGTGGGGCAGAAAAATCAGGGTGCCCGTGCACTCTGGATTGGCATTCGCACTGCGCGTGCCGGAGGTGATCAGTTGGGTATGCAGGTATTGGTCAACCAGTTACGTGCATTCTTTCCTGAAAGCCAGGAATACCAACGTTATTTGCAATTACAGTACAGTACTGAGGCCGTATGGAAGTAAATCCTAATTCACCATCGAATCATTCGAGCGTAGCTCCAAATGCGTTAGGAAATATTCAACGTCCGGGCGAGTACTTGCGCCAGATTCGTATCAATCAGCAACGTAATCTGGAAGATGTAGCGAAAGAGCTGAATATTCCGGTCAAAACCCTGACTGCTCTTGAGCAGGATGAATACAAATCTTTGCCAGAAGCGACCTTTATCAAAGGTTATTACCGGACTTATGCCAAATTTCTGGGTGTAGATGCGTCTAGTATTATTCAGCGTTTTGATGAAATCTATACCAATGATACCGGGTTGCTGCCGAATCATGCCCTGAACAATTCTCCAATTAAAATTATGGGGAAATTACCAGGTTCCAAGCGTGACCGTAATCGTAAGTGGTTAAAGCGCATTTTTATTACGCTGGTACTTTTGCTGATTTTGGGCGCACTGTTTGCCATGATTCAGAACTGGTCGAGTAGTAATTCCCAAAATAGCAGTGAAGTCTCTGGAGTAGGCGCTTCTAATGTCGAGATTCTGAATCTGGATACAGGTGCCGCACTTTACGGTGATCAGCTGAAGCTTGATTTTAACCGTCCGACTTCGGTGCATATTGTCGACTCGGCGGGTAATGTTCTGGCAACTGGCCGTCAGGCATCGAGCTTGCAACTGAATGGTGAAGCACCATTCCAGATTCGTCTGGATGATGCATCGGCTGTATCACTCAGTTTAAATAATGAAAATATTTCATTGTCACCCTACACTGTGAACGGAAAAGCAGAATTCCGTTTATCACCTTAACAGATCAAGAGTAGAGCAGAACGATGATCGTAAATCCAATTAAACGTCGTCCAACACGTAAAATTCGTGTGGGTTCAGTTTATGTGGGTGGTGATGCACCAATCAGTATCCAGTCGATGACCAATACTGAAACCTGTGATGTAGCAGCTACGGTTGCTCAGATCCAGCGCTGCGTCGATGCAGGCGCGGACATCATGCGGGTTTCTGTGCCTACCATGGAAGCGGCGGCGGCATTTGGTGAAATTCGCAAGCAGGTCAATGTACCTTTGGTGGCGGATATTCACTTCGATTATAAAATTGCTTTGGCAGTTGCCGATTTGGGTGCAGACTGCCTGCGGATTAACCCGGGCAATATCGGTTCGGAAGCGAAAATCCGTGAAGTGGTGGCCGCGGCACGTCATAACGACATTTCCATGCGGATCGGTGTCAATGCCGGCTCCCTGGAAAAAGATATTCAAAAGAAATATGGCGAGCCGACTGGTCAAGCACTGCTTGAATCTGCAATGCGTCATATCGATATTCTAGACCGTCTGGATTTCCAGGAATTTAAAATTTCAGTCAAAGCATCGAATGTGTTTCTGACCATGGATGCGTATCGTTTGCTGTCACAGCAAATTGATAATCCGCTCCATCTGGGTGTCACAGAAGCAGGTATTTACCGTACCGGTTCGGTTAAATCTGCGATCGCTTTGGGTGGCCTGCTGATGGAAGGCATCGGGGATACCATGCGTATTTCCTTAGCTACCGAGCCTGAAGAAGAAATTAAAATTGGTTTTGATATTCTGAAATCGCTGGGTCTGCGCTCCAACGGGATTAACTTCATTGCCTGCCCAAGCTGTTCACGTCAGGAATTTAATGTGATTTCGGTGATGCAGCAACTTGAAGAGCGTTTAGAAGATATTCGTACTCCAATGGATGTGTCCGTGATCGGGTGTAAGGTGAATGGGCCGGGCGAAGCCAAAGAAGCGGATATTGGTGTTGTAGGTGCAGCACCACGTTCACTAGTATACCGTAATGGTGAAAAGAGCCATTTAATTGACACGAATCAATTGGTTGATGAAATCGAAACCATGGTTCGTCAACGTGTTACCGAGCTTGAAGAAGCTAAATCTAAAGAAATTATTCGTACAAGTTTTCCTGAGTAGATCATGAGTTCAATCGTCGCAATCAAAGGTTTTAATGACATTCTCCCAACGCAAACCCCAGCTTGGAGACGTCTTGAACAGCATCTATCCGGTTTGATGGATGCCTATGGCTATCAACAAATTCGTTTGCCTATCGTAGAACAGACTAATTTGTTTAAACGTTCGATCGGTGATGCAACCGATATCGTTGAAAAAGAGATGTATACCTTCCTCGACAAGGGTAATCCACCTGAGTCTTTGACACTACGTCCTGAAGGAACGGCAGGTTGTGTACGTGCCATGCTGGAGCATAACCTGCTGCGTGGTGCGACGCCTCGTGTTTGGTATATCGGACCCATGTTCCGTTATGAAAAACCGCAAAAAGGCCGTTACCGTCAGTTCCACCAGTTTGGTGTAGAAACTTTTGGTGTGGCGACTCCGGACATGGATGCAGAACTGATCCTGATGACAGCACGTCTGTGGAAACGTATGGGTGTGGCAGACAAGGTTCAGCTTGAGTTAAATACACTCGGTGAGTCGGATGAGCGTGCAGCCTATCGTGCGGCGCTGGTTGAGTTTTTAGAGTCGCATAAAGCTGATCTGGATGAAGATTCTCAGCGCCGTCTGACCACGAATCCACTGCGTATTCTGGATTCTAAAGATGCCAAGACACAAAACATCCTGGAAAATGCACCGAAACTTCATGATTTTATGGGTGAAGAAACGCTGGCGCATTTTGCCCAGTTACAGCAGTATTTGACTGATGCAGGCGTGAGCTTCGTGATCAATCAAAAACTGGTACGCGGTCTGGACTATTACAACAAAACTGTTTTTGAATGGACCACAACCCATTTGGGTTCACAAGGTACAGTTTGTGCCGGTGGCCGTTATGACGGTCTAGTGGGTCAACTCAAAGGAAAAGCAGATCAGTCTGTCCCTGCGGTTGGTTTTGCGATGGGTATCGAGCGTTTATTGCTTCTGCTGGAACAGGTTGAAGACAATACCCCGACACGTGATTGTGAAGTATTCTTGGTGGCTGAGCCCGCTTCTCAAGGTAAAGCTTTGGTCATTGCGGAGCAGATTCGTGATCAGCTTGAAGCAGCAGGCAGTCAGGTTCGACTGAAAGTAGGCTCACAAGGTTCAATGAAATCGCAAATGAAAAAGGCCGATCAAGCCGGTGCTTTTTATGCGGCGATTTTGGGTGAGCGTGAACTGGAAGCTCAGGCGTTTACTGTGAAAGAGCTGGCAACCGCAGAGCAATCGAATGTACCATTTACGGACTTCGTTGCATTTTTTAGTACTAAAATTTCTTCAAAATAATCGATAAAACATTAGGAAAAGGGTAATCTCATGAGCGCAATGAGTGGTGATGAACAGTTTGAAAGCTTAAAATCCTTTACGAAGAAATATGGTTCTTCGATGATTACCGGGATTTTAATTGCGCTGATTGCCTTTTTTGGATGGGAATATTGGCAGAAGAAAAACCTGGCAGAGTCGCAAATGCACACTGCCAAGGTTCAGCAGTTGATGGATGATGCACAGGCATCGAAAGGTGATGGTTTTGCCAAGTTGTCTGAAGCAGCGGACAAGATTGTCAAGGAAGCACCTGATTCAGCACAGGCGATTCAGACCCAGCTGATGATGGCGAAATTGGCTTATGAAAAAGAAGATTATGCTGCGGCCGAGAAAGCGCTACAGAAAGTTGAAAACTCGAAAGTAGACGATAAAGGTCTGGTTCAGGTCGTCAAACTTCGTCTGGCTTATGCACAACTGGCACAGAAAAAATATGATGCTGCATTGAAAACTTTAGAAGCGGTTACTGAGCCTGCATTTAAAGCAACTGCCGATGAAGCACGTGGCGATATCTATGTTGCCAAAAATGATATTGAAAATGCTAAAAAAGTATATCAAAGTGCATGGGATGCTTTGATTGAACGTAAAGAAGAACGTCAGATTTTACAAATTAAGCTCGAAAGCGTAGGCGTATTGGTCGATGATCCGGAAATCGAACGCCCAATTATAGAAACACAAGCGGAAGAAGCTGAATGAATAGAAAATACAAAATTACCTGTGCCTTGACTGTTTTAACGCTTGCATTGGCTGGCTGTGCGGGTAAAACCAATAAAGTTCCAGAAGTAAAACCGAATCCACTTCCAAAACTGACTCAAGCCAAAACCCTGGTCCCTGTATTTTCCACCAGTGTGGCTTCGACAGATGCTGCTGATCCGTTGCGTTTACGTCTGGATGCAGATAATGGTGTGGTCTTTGCAATTGATCCGAAAGGCGAAGTGTCTGCATTTAAAGGCAAACAGCGTCTGTGGCAGAAAAAAGTCAGCAAAGACAATTTAAGTTCTGGTGTTGAAGCTGCTGAAGGTCTTGTTGTCGTGGGTAACCAGAAAGGTCAGCTGTTTGCGCTGGATCAGCAAACCGGCGAGCAAAAATGGACTGCGCAATTGACGGGTGCTTTACTGGCACCTTCATTAATTCATGCTGGTCGTGTCATTAGCGTGAGCAATGACGGCACAGTATATGCGCATGAAATTGCGACGGGTGCGCAAGTTTGGACTTATAACTTACCTAATGTACAATTCAGCCTGCGTGGCATGGCTGCACCTGTTGCATTAGATGCTCGTAATGTACTGATTGCATCTTCCAATGCTTATATCTATGCACTGGATGCCTTAAGCGGTGTGCCAAAATTACAGCGTCGTGTCGCAGTGTCGGATGGGCGTTCTGATATCCAGCGTCTGGTTGATATTGACGGGGAACCGGTCGTTGCAGGCCAGTTTGTGGTGACCACCAGTTATCAAGGTCAGGTGACTGTGCTGGATTTAGCTTCACAACAGGTGGTCTGGAGTGAAGATGCCAGCAGTATCCAGCGTCCAGAAGTTGTGGGCAATGGTGTATTTGTGGCGCAAACCGATGGCAAAATCAAAGCCTTTGAAATTACCTCGGGTCAACCGCTTTGGGAAAATGACCAGTTGCTGAATCGCAAGTTAAGTAATCCGGTGATGCTAGGTACTGATCTTGTAGTCGGCGATCTGGATGGTGTCTTGCACCTGATTGATCCGCGTACCGGACAGATTACTGGTCGTTCGAAAACCTCTGGGGAAGTGCGTAGCTTACGAGTCATCGACAACCAGCTTTATGTTTCTACACGCAAGGGCGCATTAAGCATTTGGCAGAACCGTTAATTTTAACGAGCCTTATGCTAAACTAGCCACAACCGTATTTTTGTGAACGCGGGGTGATTGAAAAATCAATGCCCCGTGTTTTTATTTAGGGTATTTACCCCTTATATCTTCCTATGCTTTCTGATGTTCAGGCCACTTTGACGCCTGATATTAAATAAAGGTTACTCTATGAAACCCGTAATTGCGCTCATTGGTCGTCCGAACGTCGGAAAATCGACGCTGTTCAACCAGATTACCAAGAGCCGTGACGCATTGGTGGCAGACTTTGCAGGTCTGACACGCGACCGTAAATATGGCGATGCTACCTATCAAAATAAATCCTTTATTGTGGTCGATACCGGCGGTATTGGTGAAAATGAAGGTGGTATTGATTCATATATGGCAGAGCAATCCAAAACTGCCATTCATGAAGCTGACATCATCATTTTTGTGGTTGATGCGCGTGCTGGACTGCTGGCTTCTGATGAACAGATTGCCCGTGAATTGCGTACTTTAGGCAAAAAAGTCTTTCTGGTTGCCAACAAAGTTGATGGCGTACATGCTGAAGCTGCCCTGGTTGAATTCTACAAACTGGGTATGGGCGAGCCGCTACAAGTGGCAGCCAGCCATGGTCGTGGTGTTCAGCAGATGCTGGAAGATGTACTTGCTGATGTACCGGAAGATGAAAATCCGGAAGAGCATGACAAAAACACGGGTCTGCGTTTAGCGATTATTGGTCGTCCGAACGTCGGTAAGTCAACGCTGGTGAACCGTTTGCTCGGTGAAGAGCGTGTGGTGGCATTTGACCAGCCGGGTACAACACGTGACTCGATTTATATTCCATTCGAGCGTGATGGCCGTCAATACACCCTGATTGATACTGCAGGGGTGCGCCGTAAAGGTAAAGTTGATGAAATGATTGAGAAATTCTCGATTGTTAAAACTTTACAGGCAATGAAAGATGCCAACGTAATTGTTGTTGTGGTTGATGCGCGTGATGGTATTGTTGAGCAAGATTTGCATTTGATTGGCTATGCGCTTGAAGCGGGTCGTGCCATGGTCATTGCAGTCAACAAATGGGATAACATGACTGAATATGATCGTAAGCAATGTAAGCTCGATGTAGAGCGTCGCTTCGATTTTATTCCATGGGCCAAAGTACATTTGATTTCTGCATTGCATGGAACGGGTGTGGGCGATCTTTATCCATCGATTCACCGTGCTTATGATTCATCTCGTTTGAAAGTGTCACCAGCAAAAATCACCCAGATTTTAAATGATGCGACAGATGCCCACCAACCGCCTATGGTTCAGGGTCGTCGTATTAAAATGCGTTATGCACACATGGGTGGACAAAATCCGCCAACGATCGTGATTCACGGAAACAAGGTGGATAAAACTCCTGCGGCTTATCGTCGTTACCTGGAAAACGTGTTCCGTAAAGTGTACAAGCTTGAAGGTACACCGATTAAAATCGAGTTTAAAACTTCTGAAAACCCGTTTGAAGGCCGTAAGTCTCAAGTGGATGAGCGTGCAGCTGCGCGTAAACGTCGTTATGTACAGAAGTTCAAGAAAGCCGAGAAGAAATTTAAACGTTAATTCTATAGTTTAAATTTTTCGGATAAAAAGCCTGCGTAAAGCAGGCTTTTTGTTTTGATAAAATAATGAATTTCTCTCCCAATAAAAGTGTAAATTCTTTTACACTCCCATTAGTTTATGTCTTTTTGAATGGATTCACGTGGCCCGGCTGATTCAAATACATCTGCATCAACTCTCTAATCTGACTTATGATCAATTGTCAGACCGCAAAACCCAGGTTGCCGAACGGAAACGCGAAGTGGCGTTTTTGCGCAATCAGCTTTTATCTCAATCTTTTGAATTGTCAGTTAGTGATCAGCAGGTGGTGCGGACGAATTTTGGCAAGCCTTATTTAAAGGACTATCCGGATTTCAGTTTTAATCATAGTCATAGTCAAAATTTCTACGCCTTGGCCACGAGCAAGCAAGTTCAGAACTTAGGAATTGATATTGAAGAACTGAATCGTAAAGTCCGTTTTGAAGCTTTGGCACAACATGCCTTTCATCCCGAAGAACTTAAAAAGTGGCAAGTGCTGGATTATGATCCTGAATACTGGTTTAAAGTCTGGACCACCAAAGAAGCGGTGTTAAAGGCATCAGGCTTGGGAATCCGGATCAACCTGAATGAACTCAATACCAATATCCATCCTGAACAAAATGGCGGACGCTGCGAACATCCAGAGATTGGCGTCTATGCTTATCAAAATTATTCTGTTGCTGGCTGTATGCTCACCGTGGCCTGGCAAAGTGAGCATTCCTGCAAGGGGTTGAGATTTCCAGTGATCCAGATTCATCACACTGTCTAAAACAAAATCAATCCGAATATTTTTTATTTTCTGGAAATGAGCAGGTTACTCAGCCGATTCACAAATTGCGGACTCATTCGCGATAAATGAAATAAAAACTGGCTTTTGAAACCAACCAGATGATGCGTTGCTTGCCAGATAGAATCTTTGAGTTCTGCCAGTTTCAGAATATCTTGTGCAACATCTTCTGCTTTTAAATGTACGCCCATCTTTTTGATGCTTTCTGCCTGCATATCTTTGACCATGGCCGTACTGACGAAAAGCGGCATGACATCCAAGACTCGAATCCCATAGGGTTGCCACTCAATATCCAGACTTTCAGTCAGGCCACGCACTGCAAACTTGCTGGTGGAATAACTGCTTAAATCGGCCTGGCCATAAATCGCCGAAGCGGAAGATAGATTAATGATGCGGGCAAATGAAGATTCTTTTAAATAAGGGAAAGCGGCATGACAGCCGTTCATGACCCCTTTGATATTAATATCCAGAGTCCGGTGATGTGCATCAATAGTAGTATCTTCAAAAGGCCCTGAATATAGGATCCCGGCATTATTGACCAGAATATTGATTTCACCTGCCCAAGCTGAAAATTCGGCTAAAGCTGTTTCCCAAGAAGCATAGTCAGCTACATCGAGAAAACCGGCTTTGGCATGTTCGCCCAGTTGCTGGGCCAGTTGTTCTGCCTGTTCCACCTGAACATCATAAATGCCCACCTTGTAGCCGTGCTGGTAAAATAGGGTGGCCGTCGCGGCACCAATTCCTTGTGCTGCACCACTAATCAATATACTGTGCATGTGCCTGATCTCCTTATTGTCTTTTTTTTGAGCATAACAAGAAACTGGCAGATTGACGCGACTATTTGGTAAAAAAGAGGTTTTTGAATATGGAACAACTACTCAAGGTCATGCGTGAATTACGTGAAAAATGTCCATGGGATCAGCAGCAGACCCCCGAATCTCTGACCAAATATGCCATTGAGGAAGCTTATGAAGTCGAAGCAGCAGTCCGCTCTGGAAAAGTCGATGATGTCTGCGATGAGCTGGGTGATTTGCTGTTACAGGTGGTGTTCCAGTCGCAGATGTACAGTGAGCAGGGCGCTTTCGATTTTCAGGATGTGGTGCAGGCCATTACCGATAAACTGATTCGCCGTCATCCGCATGTATTTCAAGCTGAACAATTTGCAAAAATGAGTCCGGAAGATGTGTCCGAGCTATGGAAAGAAATCAAACAGCAAGAAAAGCAGGGCAAGCCGCGTTCACGCCTGGATCAGATTAAACATGCACCGGCTTTGGCGCAGGCTGATGAAATTCAAAAAAATGTCGCCAAAATCGGTTTTGATTTTCCGGACATGGCGGGTGCTTATGTCAAGCTGGAAGAAGAGCTGGCTGAATTAAAAGAAGCGGTAGCCGGACAAAATTCCGATGAAATACAGGAAGAATTTGGCGACTGCTTATTTTCTCTGGTCAATGTTGGACGTAAACTTGGCATCTCCAGTGAGATGGCATTATTGGGGACGATCCATAAATTTCGAACCCGCTTTGCCTTGATGGAAGATCAGGTACAATTACAACAATTAGACCTGGAAAAGCTGTCACTGACTGAACTTGATCAGCTCTGGGAACAGGCTAAATTAGAATTAAAACAAAGAGCAGCACATGAAAAAAATACCTTATCGAATCGGTCCAACGTGGATTAGTCTTCTTTTAAGTTGTTGGCTGGGCTTTATTTCTATCGGAACTGTGCATGCGACTGCGACCGATTATATGGAATGGAAGACCCAGCAACAGCAACATGATGCCCGCCTAAAGAAAAAAGCTGCCACCACGGTTTCATCAGAAAGCAATCACTATCTGGCGAAGCCTGCATTATCGGCATCTTCCACTGCTGATAAAATCAGTTTAAATAATGCAACTGTGGAGCAATTACAACAACTGAATGGCATTGGTCAAAAGAAGGCCGAAGCGATTATTGAACATCGGCAAAAAAACGGAAAATTCAAAAGCATTGAAGAGATCCAGCTAGTCAAAGGTATTGGGCCGGCATTATTTGCCAAAAACAAGGCCAGACTGGCCTTGTAAGGCGACAGCATGGATCATGACTAGCTGATTGATTTGACTCGCAGGATTGACATAATCAAATTGCCCTTTAGGCGTGTAAGCGATATGATTAGCGTCATCTTAGAATTTTACGTTCAGACGTAGGAGACAGCGTCTTTTGCAAACTTTGCGCGCGTCAAAATGTGGTTTATCAACCGCTCAATTACCTTCTTATATTCTCGATGTGATTGATGCCTTAAACAAGGCAGGCTATGAAGCTTATATCGTGGGTGGTGGTGTTCGAGATCTGATGTTAGGTTTGAATCCTAAAGATTTCGATGCAGTCACCAATGCAACCCCGGCTCAGGTCAAGGAAGTTTTCGGACGACGTTGTCGGATTATCGGACGACGTTTCGAACTAGCGCATGTCTATTCAGGGCGGGAACTGGTTGAAGTGGCAACCTTCCGTGCACCACCAAAAAAAGCAGTGACCTCGGCCGCGGGGATGATTCTGCGTGATAATAACTGGGGCAGCATCGAGCAGGATTTTGCCCGTCGTGATTTCTCCATCAATGCAATGTACTACCAGCCGCGTAAAGGCATTGTGCTGGATTTCTGCAATGCGGTCGATGATATTCACAGCAAAACCTTACGCTTACTGGGTGATCCGACTTTAAGATTTGAAGAAGATCCGGTGCGGATGCTGCGAACCTTACGTTTTGCGGCCAAGCTGAACTTTAATATTGATGAGGCGATTCTGGATGTCTTTACGCCGGAAATGACCCAGTTACTGCGTGATGTTTCTCCACATCGACTTTATGATGAATCACAGAAACTGTTCACCATGGGACACCTAAATCGTGTCTTGCCAATGCTGATCGATTTCGGGATCTGGCAGCAGTTATTTGCAGATATCAAGCCTGAAATTACGCCGTTTATGGAACGTGCTGCGAAAAATACCGATCAGCGTATTTCTATCGGCAAGACCATCAACCCTGCATTTTTCTATGCGGTATTGTTATGGCAGCCGTTCCTTGAGCGTTGTGAATTCTATCTGAATAAAGGTGTGGTAGCGGCCGAAGCCCGTGCCCAAGCTGGGCTCGACGTATTAAAACGTCAGGCGACTCGCACCATTATTCCACGCTTTGCGGAAACCTTTATTCGTGAAGTCTGGGAAATGCAGACCCGTTTGCTGAATCCAAAACCACAGCAAATCGAAGCTTTGTCCAGCCATGCGCGTTTCCGTGCTGGCTTTGACTTTTTGCTGTTGCGTGAAAAATCAGGCGATGCAACTGCACAAGGCATGGGTAGCTGGTGGGATGCTTATCAGCAAATGAGCGGTGACGAGAAAGAACGGGCCATCAGCCAGTATAACCGTCAGCGTGCCAAGAGCCGTCGCAAGGCGAGTCAAGAAGAACATCTGGAACAGAAACTGACCCAACAGCAAGATCTTGCCGAGATTGAGCCATTAGTGAATGAACCTGAACCACGCAACCGTCGGGTGCGTAAAGCCAAGTTTGAAGACAAAGTGAAACCTCTGTCGCATGTGGCAGCCAGTGCCAGCGGTGAAATTGGCGCAGATCATCCGATTATGAAACGTAAGCGGGTAAAACGTGATCTGAGCCAGGTGGTGTTTGGGCCAACACAATGATCGTGACGTATATTGGCCTGGGCAGTAACCTGGGCGATTCACGCCAGATTCTGGCAGAAGCTGTACAGAAACTGGCGACCTTGGGACAGGTGAAAACTTCACATCTGTATCAAAGCCCACCCATGGGACCACAGGATCAGCCAAACTATCTCAATGCAGTGGTGCAATTAAATAGCAATCTGGCAGCTTTAAGCTTGCTGGATCGTCTGCAAGCCTTTGAGCAGGATGCAGGTCGTGTACGTTTACGTCATTGGGGCGAACGTACATTAGATCTGGACTTACTGCTCTACGGTAATGAGCAAATTCACAATGAACGCTTGACTGTGCCGCATGTCGGGGTATTAGAGCGTGATTTTGTCCTGATTCCCCTTCTGGATATTGATCCTGAAATACAGGTTCATGGACACAGATTAAAAGACCTGGACATTGTCAAACAATCGACCCTCGCGGTACTCGATGACGGCAACTGGGCAAATATTTAATTTTTAAGTGATGGTAGCTTCGTCAGAACTTTTAAGCATAGAGGAACATTTTCATGGTCAGTCTGAGTGATTTAAGACGCTTTAAAGCAGATGGACGCAAATTTTCATGTCTGACTTGCTATGATGCCAGTATGGCCAAAGCCATGGAAATTGCCGAAGTGGACAGCATTTTAATTGGCGATTCTTTGGGAATGTCAATTCAGGGCCGTGATTCGACTTTGCCGGTCACGGTTGCGGATATGGCCTATCATACGGCTGCGGTACGCCGTGGTAACCAGCATGCCTTTATCATGACTGACTTGCCATTTATGAGCTATGCTACCTTGAATGATGCCTTGCAAAGTTCGAAAACCGTGATGCAGGGTGGCGCGCAAATGGTGAAAATGGAAGGCGGTGCATGGTTGGCGGAAACCGTGCAAGTGCTGACCCGTAACGGTATTCCGGTGTGTGTGCATTTGGGTCTTACTCCGCAGTCGGTACATGTCTTTGGCGGTTATAAACTGCAAGCCCGTACCCGTGAAGCGGCCGATCAGCTCATTGCGGACTGTAAAGCAGTAGTAGAGGCGGGTGCTGCATTATTGCTACTCGAATGCGTACCGGCACAGATTGGCCAGGAAATCACAGAACTGTTTCCGCACATTCCGGTCATTGGCATTGGCGCAGGTGCAGCTACAGACGGCCAGGTGCTAGTGGTACAGGATATGCTGGGTCTGACCTTTGGTCACACTGCAAAATTTGTACGTAATTTTATGCAAGAACAATCGGGTGCGACAGCCATTCTGGATGCTTTTAAAGCTTACCATGCTGCAGTTTTAGATGGATCTTTCCCGGCACCAGAACAAACTTTTCAGGTTGAATTGTAAGATGAAAACAGAAACCACCATTCAGGGCTTAGCGGCATCATTAAATCCGGCGCGTACCAATCGCAAGATTATCGGTTTTGTACCGACTATGGGCAATCTGCATCAGGGACATTTAAATCTGGTGCGTGAAGCGCGTAAGTTGTGTGATGTAGTGGTGGTCAGTATTTTTGTCAATCCAATCCAGTTTGGACCCAATGAAGATTTTGACAGCTATCCGCGCACGCTTGAGCAGGACCAGCAGCTTTTGGCAGAAGTTGGTTGTGACATCGTGTTTGCGCCGACGGTTGAGCAAATGTATGGTAAAAAACCGCGTCTGACCAATATTAGTGTTTCTGACATTACCAATGATTTATGCGGTTTGCAGCGTCCTGGCCATTTTGATGGCGTGGCGGTGGTAGTCACTAAATTGTTTAATATCGTACAGCCGAATTACGCCTTCTTTGGCCAGAAAGATTATCAGCAATTGGCGGTGATTCGTCAGTTTGTACAAGACCTGAATATTCCACTGGAAGTGATTGGTGTGCCGATTGCCCGTGCAGAAGATGGCCTGGCTTTAAGTTCGCGCAATGGTTATTTAAGCGAAGAGCATCGTGCAATCGCACCGGTCATTTATCAAAGCTTGCAAAAAGCTGAACAGCAATTACATGCAGGCGTGGAGCTGGATACGGTATTGGCGGAGATTCGCCAGACTTTAACCGATGCCGGGTTTGTGGTGGATTATGTTGAAGTCCGCACTCCAGAATTACAAAAAATTCATACGTTTAATCAAGATCTTGTGTTATTTATAGCAGCAAAGCTGGGGAATACACGTCTGATCGATAACCTGCAGGTTAAATACACTGCCGGCTAAAATGAAAGGGTAGCATGCATGAAGCGCATTTTAATTGTCACAGGACAATCTGGTTCGGGTAAATCATCTGCATTACAGGTGCTTGAAGATCTGGGTTATTACTGTATTGATAATCTGCCTTTGGCATTGCTTCCCGAAATCGTGGCAAAACTGGACAGTGAAAATAATCTGGAACAGCTGGCACTGGGCGTCGATGTGCGCAGTACCCGGGCAGATTTACAAGAATTTGATCATGTATTTGAGCAACTGCAACAGCATGGTTCGGTCGATATTATTTATCTGACCACGCAGGATCAGGAGCTGATTGCCCGCTTTAGTGCTTCGCGTCGGCCGCATCCTCTAGCATCACGCTTTAAAAGCCTGAATCAGTGTATACAGGAAGAAAAAATCCTGTTGATGCCGATTCAGTTGCGTTCTACGGTGCATATCGATACCACCGATAAAAGCGTGCATGATCTGAAACATACTTTGTTGTCCAAGCTTGGACAGGCCGATAACCTGATCCTGATTCTGCAATCCTTTGGTTATAAGCATGGCATTCCACTGGATGCCGATTATGTCTTTGATGTCCGACATTTACCGAATCCGCATTGGGAACTGGAACTGCGCAAATTTTCAGGACTAGATCAGCCGGTGCAGGCATTTTTACAAAAGAGCGATCAGGTCGAGGATATGTTCAATGATCTGTATCATTTTCTGGACAAGTGGTTGCCGACCTTTGCTGAAGGGCATCGTCATTATATGACCGTGTCGATTGGCTGTACCGGTGGTCAGCATCGTTCTGTTTATATTGTGGATAGACTAAAAAAAGCCCTTGAGGCAAAATGGTCTATTCAAGTCCTCCATCGAGAAATGAAGCACTGGTCATGATTGATACGACAGTTGACGTAATTAATAAACTGGGTTTACATGCACGCGCATCTGGTAAACTGATAGAAGTTACCACCAAATTTCGTTCCAGTATCCAGATTGGCAAGGCTGACAAATTGGTAGATGCCAAAAATATCATGTCATTGCTCATGCTTGGTGCAGGCAAAGGAACAACTTTACGCTTAGTGATTGAAGGAGCAGACGAGGACAAAGCCTTATCTGAAATTCAGGCACTATTTGCAGCAAAATTTTATGAGGCAGATTAATCGTGGCACGTCGACCGAACAGTTTAACTGAAGAAGATTTTGATTCTTTAGAGGGACGCGCAAGTAAGACCGAACAGAAAAAAGCAGTCCAGCGTATGGCTGCTTTAGGTGCGCAGCTTGCAGAGCTGAGCGCTAAACAAATTAAAAACTTACCCGTAGATGAGCGTTTGATTGATGCCTTGCTTGATGTGCAGGCAATTAGTTCACATGAAGCACGTCGTCGTCAATTTTCACGGATTGGTAAATTATTACGTAATGAAAATGAAACGGTAATTTTGTCTTATTTAACACCCAAACAAGGTCTTAAAAAGACAGCTCAATTACAGCGTTGGGTGGATCGAATTGTCAAAGATGGAGATCCGGCCATCAATGAATTTACCAAAACCTATAATGCGACAGAGCGTCATACCTTACGTCAACATTATCTTCGGGTACACCGTGATTTAAAGAATCAAGCACCTGAAGAGGAAGTAAATGCTTCTAAATTAAAGCTGTTTAACTATGTACAGCAAGTGGCCTTGATTTCTGACAATTAAGTAGCCATGTAAAAAAGCGGTCTTTTAGGCCGCTTTTTTTATAGCTGTTTTAATCCGGTTGGCTTGACTTGGATATGCATAGTTTATAAGTGATCTATCTTAATATTACTATTCCAGCTTCTAAAATTGCATGGGTGATAAAAAACACAAAATTTTCACAATTAATTTGTTAATAAATGTAAGTTCTTTACAATCCTCAGTGGTTTTTGGGGTCTGTTTTTAGTTGAAATGCTGATATTTAAAATATTTCTTACATTAGAATTGTTAAGATATTTTAAAAAATTAAAAATTAATTCTGAGCATTATTAGGTAGATGAAGCCTGATATAAAATCTGTTTTTAATCATAAGGTCAAACTATATAGTTGAAAAATCATTAGCTTTTACTTTAAATAGAGTAAAAAGCGATGGTGGGTATTTTTTATTCGGTACTGTGTTACAGTAAATACAAATAAAGATACTTATTTTAGGTGAGATATATTAATTTCAAATACTTATGTAGATTTTTTTCGAATAGTAAATTTTCAAGTTATTCTTAATCAATTAAATATCAGTATCTTGCAGTTAAGAATGTATCTGGATAGAAACAGGTTAACAAATCCTTTAACCTAGAGGTGGGTTTTCATCGTTGAGTAAATATAGAATCTTTGTTATTGATTGTATGAATTTGGTCGGCTGTGTTTTCTTTATTCCATAAACATTCAGAGAGGCAGACATGGAACTAAAACTGCTAGAGGTCGGTCAGAATACGGAGCAATTAAGCTCGTGCCGTATATCTCTCATTTTAGGTGTCTATACCTCTAACAACCTATTAGACACCTTTTGTAAGATCGCCCGTAAAGTTTTAAACGTTAAAACCAGTATTATCGGCTTCCATACGGAACCATATATCTGGTACAGCTGTCCGCGCGGTTTCCGGGCCTTGCACGCCCCGCAGAACGTGAATCTGCCTGCGTATCTGCAACAGTCAGATGTCATTGACCAGATGCATCCTGCTTATACAGAACTGTCAAATTATGTGAAAAATCTCGGTGTAGCGCATCAGAGATTAGTCGCCTTTAATTTAAAATCAAGTAGCGGTGTGTCTTTTGGACAGGTCATTTTCTTTGATGATCAGACTGAAGGGTTTGATCAGGATGATATTGCCACTATTAAACAATTTGCTGAAAGTTTAGTGATTCGAATTCAGCTCAATCAAGAACATACTGAACTGAAAGAATTATATGAACAGCAATGCGCACTCAACTTCAGTAAAACCAAATTTTTCCAGATTATTGCGCATGACTTGCGTGCACCATTTCATGGTTTACTGGGCTTTTCCGAAGTGCTAGCGCAGGAGCGTGACACTCTGGACGAATCCAGTATCCAGAGCATCGCGGATTATTTATATGATAATGCACAATCGACCTATAACCTGCTGGAAAGCCTGCTGACTTGGGCGATGGCAGAGGGTGGACGCTTTATTTATCATCCGATTAATTATGAATTGAAACAATCCAGTAATATTGTGTGCAGTGTGCTGAAAAGTCTGGCCTTAAATAAAAAAATTGAACTGGTTGATAATATTCCTGAAGACATCAAGGTACATGCGGATATCAACATGATTACCTCTGTCTTGCAGAACCTGGTGTCGAATGCGCTTAAATTCACCCCGGTGAATCAAGGCGGTAAAGTGATTTTAGCTGCAGAAATGGAAGGCGAGCAGGTCAAGATTACGATTCAGGATACTGGCTTGGGCATGACTGAAGAGCAGATGCAGAATCTGTTTAAACCGACTTTGGGTGTGAGTGTCAGAGGCACAGCTGAAGAGAAAGGGGCAGGTTTGGGTCTGGTGCTCTGCAAGCGCTTTATTGACCTGAACCATGGTCAAATTGCTGTAGATTCCAAAGAGGGTCGGGGTACGACCTTTACCGTGCATTTACCGATGGTCACCAATGATCATCAGGCACTGGTGCTTGAAGATGTACATATCGAGCAATCTTAAAAGGTAAATTTCAAACTAAAACATTCCCACTGAGACAAAACTCCTGCTATCTTTAGTGTGAAAGAGGACTCCACCCAACATTAGGGTGGAGGTGAATTTCACGACTTTTTTTAGTGCAATATGATAGAATAATTTGCATTAAGTCTCTGTATATAAATATATTTAAGGCGAAATGAAGATCAACAAAGCGTACAAATTTAGGCTTGAGCCTAATGCGGAACAGGAGCTTGTTTTAAACAAGTTGCTTGGCTCTGCACGTTTTGTTTGGAATCAAATTTTAGCTGTTTCGTTCGAGATGCTTGCTAATAATGAGCGAATCAACAAAGTTAATTTAGTCAATAAAATTCCTGAATTACGCAAAAAACCTGAATGTGCTTTTCTAGAAAACAGCTCAAATGGCGTTTC
Organism: Acinetobacter sp. NPDC052428; assembly: GCF_044547685.1. Classification (GTDB taxonomy): domain Bacteria; phylum Pseudomonadota; class Gammaproteobacteria; order Pseudomonadales; family Moraxellaceae; genus Acinetobacter; species Acinetobacter lwoffii_G. The sequence continues at coordinate 21,757 of NZ_JBIUAT010000003.1, read as the reverse complement.
ACTCCAACAAAAAGTTCGTGATCTTGGTGATGCTTGGGGGAAGTTTTTTAACAAAAAGGAACAAGCTAAGTTAAAGCAAAAACCATTTAGAGCTAAGAAGCCACGATTTTTTAAATTATCCGATGGTGGGGAAGTTCAACTTAGACCACTTATGCCACGATTCAAAAAGAAATCTGATGGTTATGATTCCATTCGTATTGTTCAATTTGGCAGATATTGTTGGGTTAAAGGCAACCAAGTTAAGTTACCTAATGACATTGGCGTTGTGAAATTCAGAAAATCACAAAATATTGTGGGTGAGATTAAGAACGTCACAATCTCAAAGCATGTCGGGAAATGGTATGTGTCATTTGGTGCTGAAAACACAGTAGAAGCACCAGTCCACCCATCAAAATCAGCCGTTGGCATTGATTTAGGTGTTAAAAAGTTAATTACAACGTCTAGTGGTCAAGTATTCGACCCGATCAATAGTTTCAAGGTCAATCAAGTAAAGTTGGCTAGGCTTCAGCGCAAGCTGAGAAAGAAAAACAAGTTCAGTCAAAATTGGAAAAAGCTGAATCTCAAGATCAATACATTACACCATCATATTGCCAATATTCGGCATGACTACTTGCACAAAGTCACCACAACGCTCAGCAAAAACCACGCAATGATCGTAGTTGAGGACTTAAAAGTAGCCAATATGTCGAAGTCAGCGAAAGGCTCAATCGAGAAAAAAGGAAAGAATGTTAAAGCCAAGTCCGGCTTAAATAAATCAATCCTGGATCAAGGTTGGTCAATGCTTGTTAATATGTTGGTGTACAAACAGCAATGGCGAGGTGGTTTACTCGTTAAAGTTGACCCTAAATATACAAGTCAGACTTGTAGTTCATGTGGTCACGTTGCAAAAGAAAATAGGCTTACTCAAGCAAACTTTAGTTGTGTCGAGTGTAGCTTTGGCGAGAATGCAGATATTAATGCTTCTCGCAATATTTTGGCGGTAGGACATACCGTTTTGTCTGTGGAGGGTGGATGCGGTAAAGGTCGCCTTGCGAAGCAGAAAGCAAGTGAAATCCGTGAGGAAGTCACCTAAGAGCTTTTACTTTTAGAATCCCCCACTTGAACATCGTGAAAGTGGTGGGAGTATGTCAAAACTAAGCAGAATGTTTCAGGGGAAGAGTTGAGTGATGAATGCGGCACAATTGCAGAAAACCTTAAGAGCTAGCCAATATACCGAACAGGTATTGGCCAATCACCAGAGTTTACTGGAACAGGATTATGCAATTGATCAGTTTCAAGGCTCACTCAGTCGGGAATATATTGATCAGCTGGTGCAGCACTGCATCCTGAATATAAGCGATGAAGCAACGTGGATGCGCGCAATGCGTATTCTGCGGGCTCGTTTGATGTTTCGCTGGATCTGGCAGGATGCCAATCAACTCACCGATGTTATTACCCTCACTCAAGAACTCTCCGATTTTGCCGATGCCTGCATCTGTGCGGCGAAAGATTTTGCCCGTATTCCGGTCGCTGCCAAGTATGGCCAGCCGATTGGCTATAACGGAAAAGTCCAGGATCTGATTGTCATCGCGATGGGCAAACTCGGCGCCCAAGAACTCAATCTTTCCAGTGATATCGACTTGATTTTTGCCTTCGATGAGCAGGGTGAAACCGATGGGCGCAAATGTATTGATGTGCAGCAGTTTTGCATCCTGTGGGGACAGAAACTGATTCATTTGCTGGATCAGATCACGGCGGATGGTTTTGTATTCCGGGTGGATATGCGCCTCCGTCCCTGGGGCGATGGTTCGGCGCTGGCCATTAGCCACGCGGCCTTGGAAAAATATCTGAGCCAGCATGGGCGTGAATGGGAGCGTTATGCCTGGATTAAAGCGCGTATTGTCAATCCAAGTCCGGAAGGCGATGAGCTGCTGGAGATGACCCGTCCATTTGTATTTCGCAAGTACGTCGATTACAGCGCTTTTGAAGCCATGCGCGAAATGAAAGCTATGATCGAGCGCGAAGTACAGCGCCGTAATATTGAAGATGATATCAAGCTCGGAGCCGGTGGCATTCGCGAAGTCGAGTTTATCGTGCAGGTGTTTCAGTTGATTTACGGCGGCGCCAAACTTGAATTGCAGGATCGGCAGTGTCTGGTGAATCTGAATCATCTGGATGATGCCGAGTTACTGGATGAACAGGCGGTGCAGGATCTGGAAGATGCTTACTTATTCCTGCGTCGGGTCGAGCACGCGATTCAGGCACTGCATGATCAGCAAACGCAATCACTACCGACTGAGCCAGAGTTAAGGGCGCGTATAACGGACACGCTTGGTTTTGCTAATTGGGATAGCTTTATGGCATATCTCAATGAGAAACGTGACAAAGTTATGTATCAGTTTGATCATTTAATTAAGGAAAATGGTCCAGATACCCTGGTTGAAAGTTTTTCACAGCTGGAAAAGAAACTCAAAGAAGTGTTGGATGAGAATGCGAAGAATCTCGTTTATGAGTTTTGGAATGGGCATGCCTTAAAAAAATTACCGGCAAAGGCGGTACAACGTTTAAAAACCTTCTGGCCACATTTAATTGAAGCCGTTTTACAGTCAAATGATCCTCAGGTGGCGTTGGTACGCTTAATGCCCCTAGTTGAATCAGTGATGCGCCGTACGGTATATCTGGTGATGTTAATCGAGAGCAAAGGCGCATTGCAGCGTCTGGTTAAAATGGCAACGGTTAGTCCATGGATTTGCGAAGAACTGACTCATTATCCGGTACTGCTGGATGAATTCCTGTCAATGGATTTTGAATTGCCAAAACGTCAGGATCTGGAAGATTCCTTGCGCCAGCAACTGTTGCGCATTGAAGTTGATCAGGTCGAAGACCAGATGCGGGTCTTGCGCCTGTTTAAAAAATCCAATGTACTTGCTGTAGCCGCCAGTGATGTGCTGGCAGAAAGCCCGTTGATGAAAGTTTCTGATGCCTTGACCGATATTGCTGAAGTATCGGTGAATGCAGCGCTGCATCTGGCCTATCAGATTGTGGCGAAAAAGCATGGTTTTCCACTGGATGCAGAAGGGCAGCGCTGTTCAGTCGAGCATACTGCTTTTGCAGTCATTGGTTATGGTAAAGTCGGTGGTATTGAACTGGGTTATGGCTCGGATCTGGATCTGGTCTTTATTCACTATATGGGTGAACAGGCCGATACCGATGGACTCAAGCCGATCAGTGGTTTTGAGTTTGCCATGCGTGTCGCACAAAAGTTTATGTCCCTCATGACCACGCAAACCCTAGATGGACGCGTATATGAAGTCGATACCCGCTTGCGTCCATCGGGCGAAGCTGGGCTTTTGGTGACCAGTTTGAAAGCCTTTGAACAATATCAGTTCAAGAGTGCCTGGTTATGGGAGCATCAGGCCTTGGTGCGAGCCCGTCCGATTGCGGGTGAAATGAGCTTGCGGAAAAAGTTTGAAGTCTTGCGCCGGGATATTTTGATTCAGCCTCGCGATGAAAATTATGTACGGGCAGAAGTACTGAAAATGCGTCAGAAAATGAAGGAGCATCTCGGTTCTTCTAAAGAGCAAAAAAAAGATGGTATTTTTCATTTAAAACAAGATGCAGGTGGTATCGTAGACATCGAATTTATGGCACAGTATGCGGTGTTGGCCTGGAGTGGGACGAATAAAGATCTCGCCCATTTCTCCGACAATGTACGAATTCTTGAGGATGCCGCAAAATCAGGTTGCTTATCCAGCGACGATGCGACTGCTCTGATTCAAGCTTATCTCCGTGAACGCGCCGAGAGCCATCGCTTAGCCCTTGCAAATCAATCCATGCAAGTGTCTGCAAGCGACTGGCACGATACCCGAATGACCGTTTGCAAGTTATGGCAAAGACTAATTGATCCAAGTGCAGACTTTGTACTGGATAGTGAATAATTGTGAGAAATTGGAGTTTGTGGCATGAATTTGGCTGATCGTGATGGTTTCATTTGGCAAGATGGACAACTAGTTGACTGGCGTGAGGCAAAAACTCACGTATTAACACATACTTTGCATTACAGCATGGGTGTGTTTGAAGGTGTCCGAGCTTATGAAACCCCGAATGGAACGGCTATTTTCCGTCTAAAAGAACATACCAAGCGTTTGTTGAATTCTGCAAAAATTTATCAAATGAAAGTTCCATTTGATCAAGCAGCATTAGAACAGGCTCAAATTGATGTTGTTCGTGAAAACAAATTAGCGTCTTGCTATTTACGTCCAATTATTTTTATTGGTTCTGAAAAACTCGGTATCGCTGCAACTGACAATACCATTCATGCCGTAGTTGCGGCATGGAGCTGGGGGGCGTACCTGGGCGAAGAAGCAATGGCGAAGGGTATTCGCGTAAAAACTTCTTCATTTACCCACCATCATCCGAACGTGACCATGTGTAAGGCCAAAGCATCAGGTAACTACACCTTGTCCATTCTTGCACATCAGGAAGTGGCGCATTCAGGTTATGACGAAGCAATGCTGCTCGACCCGCAAGGCTATGTATGCCAAGGTTCAGGTGAAAACGTATTCCTGGTGCGTGATGGCGTGATTCATACGCCTGATATCGCAGGCGGTGCATTGGATGGTATTACCCGTCAAACCATTATTACTATTGCTAAAGACCTGGGTTATGACGTAATTGAACGCCGTATTACCCGTGATGAGTTCTACATCGCAGATGAAGCATTCTTTACCGGTACTGCTGCAGAAGTCACACCAATCCGTGAATACGATGATCGTCAGATTGGTGAGGGTGTACGTGGTCCAATCACCACTCAAATCCAGAAAGCATACTTCGATGCAGTTCAGGGCAAAGACCCTAAATATGCACACTGGTTAACTTATGTGAAGTAATTAAGAATTTACTGATTGAAAAAACCTCTCATTTGAGAGGTTTTTTTTAACTGATGTACTTATTCTGCCGAACTTATGTCATCATATTCACCATCAAGAAGATTTTAAGATGAGCTTAGGCATACGCAATGAGTAACATCGTTATTTGTATGAAATGGGGAACCAAATACGGTTCGGAATACGTCAATCGTTTATACAATATGGTTAAACGACACACGACAGTCGACTTTAAAATGGTCTGTCTGACGGATCGTACTGAAGGCATTGATCCTGCGGTGCAATGTTTTCCTATTCCACCTTTGGCATTGCCTGAAGGTGCACCTGAGCGTGGCTGGAACAAGCTATCTACTTTTGAACCTGATCTTTATGGTTTGGAAGGCAATGCACTCTTCCTCGATCTTGATGTAGTGATTGTCGATAATATCGATGAGTTCTTTACCTATCCGGGCGACTTCCTGATTATCCATGATTGGAAACGGCCGTGGCGTATCACCGGTAATAGTTCGGTTTACCGGTTTAAGTTGGGTGCTTTCCCGGGTCTATTACCTTATTTCCGTGAAAACTTTGATGAAATCCGTAAAAAATTCCGTAATGAGCAAGCCTATTTGTCTTGGTACGTAGACCGTGAAGGTAAACAGACATACTGGCCAGAAAGCTGGTGCAAGAGCTATAAATATCATTGCCTGCAAAAAATTCCGATGGCTTATTTTAAGCCGCCGGTAAAACCTGAAGGTGCCAAAATTATTGTATTCCATGGTGAAATTAATCCGCCAGATGCAGTGAATGGTGGGGGTGGGAAATGGTATCGTTATGTGTTGCCATCGCAGTGGATTAAAGATGCTTGGCAGTGAGTTATAGAGTTTATTCAAGCTAATTGTTGATTAGAAGTATTATGGAAAAAATAGATTTTGTTATTGCGTGGGTCGATGGCAATGATGTAAAGCATCGACTTAAAAGGCAACAGTTTCAATCTACTAATATCGTAAAAGGTTCAGCAGAAGAAACTCGATTTGCTAGTAATGATGAAATCTATTTTTCAATTGCTTCAATTCTTAAATATGTTCCCTATTTTGGAACAATTTATATTATTACGGATGAACAGCAGCCTGCACATATTCATGATTTTTTCGAACAGGGATTATGTGCTCCTGAGCAGATAAAAATAATTGATCATAGAACAATATTTGCTGGTCATGAGCAATACTTGCCTACATTTAATTCTTTAAGTATTGAAACCATGCTTTGGAATATTCCAGGGTTATCAAAGTATTTTATTTATTTGAATGATGATTTCTTTTTTAATGTCTCATCTGAATTAGATGATTTTTTAGTTGGTGACCAGATAAAAGTCTATGGACATTGGGAAAATAACTCCTTAATTAAAGCAAAATTTAATCTACGTAAAGGTCTTAATAAATATTTTGGTAAACCTTTACAGCCTAAATATACAATTGCTCAAATGCTTAGTGCTGAATTATGTGGATTTAATAAATATTATGAAATTCATCATCGTCCCCATATATTGGATCGTAATGTACTACAAAAGTATTTTCAAAAATACCCTACAACATTAGCTCAACAGATTAAGCATCGTTTTAGAAGTGCTTTTCAATTTTTACCAGTAGGGTTGAATAATCATTTAAAAATTCGAGAAGAAAAAACAATCTTGTGTAATGATATAAATATTGCTTACTTAAAAAATGAAGCTTCAGTATCTACATTTTTATCAGACCTGAATAATCCAGCTGTTAAATTCGGTTGTATTCAGAGTTTAGATCAATTTGATCCAAAAGAAGCAGAAAAGGTATCTTTTGCTTTAATTGCTAAATTTAAAAACTATTTACCTCTATCTATTCAGCATTAAGAGTTAATCATGAAAGTTGTAACTTATTTAATTAATTTAGACGGAAGTGATGAGCGTCTAGCTGCAGCAACTCAGCAGCTTAATAGTGTGGGCTGGAGGTTTGAACGTTTTGCTGCTTATGATGGTCGGGGTAAAGCACTCTCTGAATTCATAAATTATAATGACGATCAAACTAATAAGGTATTAGGTCGTAGTTTAATGAATTCCGAGTTAGGTTGTTATTTAAGTCATTATGGATGTGCTGAAAAATTTTTAGCCACTGATGCAGATTATTTAGTGGTTCTGGAAGATGACCTTAAAATTAATAGTGACTTTAAGATTAAAATTGACAGCATCATTGAATATTTGCACCAACATCAAGATTTAAACTGGTATCTTATTAATATTGCTTCAAAAAAGAAAAAACTAGCAAAAGATATTACGCAAATAGGGGATATAAGTCTATGGCATGCTTTTTATTTCCCAATTCGTGGCTTAGGGTTAATCTGGTCGCGGCAGGGAGCACAGACTTTTGTTGAGGCAGGCAAAACTATAAATATGCCGGTTGATATCTTCTTCCAGTCTTGGTTAAGTCAAAATGGCAAAGGTTTAGGGATTTGGCCACCACTAGTGAAGCCAGCAGGGGTCGATAGTGATATTTTGGGAACAGTTGCTACTCAGGGGATTTCTCGTAAAGCACTTGAAAATAGAAGCAGCTCCTATGGCTTTAAAAAGCAGAAGCGTATGTGGCGTGATCGTTATCATGCACTAAAATATCTGCTAAATTCTTAAAATTCATCGAATATCTTAATAATTGAATATTTATCATTAAAGGAATAAATCAATGAGCATGTTGGAAATAATTTAGATGAAAATATTTAAAAAAACTTATTATATGCTTAAGTTTTATATCATGTATTTTTACAAGATTAGAGGCACGAATTTAAAAATTCATAATTACGCAAATATGATTACGCTTAATCCAAAGCCAGAAGAAGTTAAAATACCTAAGCTGATTTGGCTGTATTGGGAGGGGGATGTACCATTATTTGTGGAAAAATGCATAGAAAATATAAAGCTAATAAATGCAAATTATGAGGTTCATTTTTTAACACCAACAACTGTTGATCAATTTATACAGATAGATTTTGATTCTTTAAATATTCATCTACCTCAGCATAAAGCTGATTTAATCAGATTTAAATTACTTTATGTTTATGGAGGAATCTGGTTAGATGCAAGTATTATCGTTTATGAAAATTTAGATTGGATTCAAGAGTTGGTTTCTCAAAATCAGACCGAAAGTTTTGCCTATTATCGTAAAAAAAACACTACCAATATTGATTCTCCAGTCATCGAGAATTGGCTTTTAGCAACGGCTCCTAACAATAGGTTTTTTAAAGATTGGTTTGATGAGTTGGTGAACGCCATGCAGGTTGGCCCTAAAACATATATCAATGAAATTAAACGTGCTGTGCCAAATTATGAGAGAATATTTCAAAAGATTAGTAATTTAGAGTACCTGATTTCCTATGTAGTGTGTCAGGTGATTATGCTGAAAGCATTGCCTAGTATTACTTTAATTGATTGTGATCAAAATGCCTTTTACTATCAGGTAAAAAATAAATGGGTCAAAGAAAAAACATTAATTGAAATGGCAATCAATCATCATTCAGGTGAATACCCTAAATTGATTAAATTTGCCGGTAAAGAGCGTAAACATATAGGCGAATTTTATGAAAAAGGAATGTATTTTCAAGATTCACTGCTAGATTTCCATGATGATCAGAGTAAAACCTTATCTTAACGCTCTATCAGGTTGGATGATCTGAACCACTTAGAGGATGGTGTCTTGTTCGAGCGTTAATTTCTTAAATGATTTGATAAGACTATGGGGTGAAAGATTATAAACAGACACTTTTTGACTTTCAAAGAAATAGGCTGCTGTTTCAAATGCCGCTATGATTGATTGGGTGTGCTGGTTTAATAAGGTAGGTTGTTTTGCATCTAAAGTTTCATAAAATCGTGGTAGGTCGAAGTTATTCATATCCACACCTGCAATATAGATATGTTGGTAATTTAATCCTGACATAATCTGTAATGCGGTATAAGCCACGGTATAGTAGTCAAATACTGTGTCATACATGTGTGTAGAAAAGCCAAAACCATTGTAGAAGTAATTACTCTTAACTTTTTCATCAACATGAATAGTGTTTCCCATAAAAAGTTCATTTTTACAGTTACTCGTGATTTCAATAATTTTAAATTGGCAACGAATCTGTTCGATTTTTACTTTTCTTAGAATATAGTCTAAGCAACGTGCGGTGGTGAAAAAATTGCATGCTGTGTCTAAAACCCGCTCAACGAGATCAAAACGATTTTGTACAAAATCATGATCAATAATGACATAGTGTTGAAAAGTGACCTCATTCAAAGCGATTGCTCCATTGACGCCAATATAGTCCAGTTTCTCATATTTAAAAAATTTATCAGGAATCTTTTTAATCGATGGTCCTGTTGCGATCAGCATACATTTTGAATGTTTATTCTTTAAGTTAAGCGTATGGTCTGCAATTAAGGTATTCCTAAAAAAAACTTGATCAATTTGACCCGATGCATTACGAACCACACGGTAAAAAGGCCAATAGCGTCTGTTGTGTTTGTAAGTACTCGGTTTTAAAAGTTTATAGGTATATTTTGTCAAATTTCGAACGAAATGGTTGAAAATTAAACCACACATATTCTTGTCTCTTTCATAGCTTATTTCTATGAGTTATATCAAGTTTATTTGAGAATAATCTAATTGATAAGATGATTCAGTTGCTTAGAGGGTTAATGATCTAAATTAAATGAATCACGCTTGGTTTTAAACTTGCTCAGGAGCCTCTTAAACCAAGGCTGGGATGTTTCTGACCGAGTAATGTTATTGCCCGAGTATTTTTTTTGAGATGCTTTGTGAAATTTTCCGTAGGGTGTAATTGTATAGTCCTCAAGTTGGTATCCGGCAGAAAGGGCTTCGTGATAGTATTGGTCAAAAAGTGTTGTCAGGTCCGCTCGGGGGTGAGGAATAATTTCGCCATCAAACCAATGTGTTGAATTATTGTGTTGAAGACGAGGAATTGAATATTTGTGACTAAACTGGGTGCCCATATCGGAATAATGCAAAATTTTAATCTCGTTGATACTTAGATTTTCACCATCGATGCAATTAAAATGATCATTATAAGCTTGAACCAATGACGGTTCTTTTTGAATTTGTCTCATCAGACTTTGATGACTGGCAGGGTTACTTTTTAATTCCTCAATTCTAGGAAGAAAATGTTTGGCCTTTTCACAATCCCAGACACAAGTGCATAAACGGGCTGAGCTTCCCCCCTTGGCTGCCACAATAGCATTGGCTTCAATAGGATGTTCCCAGAGTAGTGCAAGATCATCGAGTACAATGACATCTGTATCCATGTAAATGGCTTTACCTTGAAATTGACAATACTCTGGAATAGCCCACCGAAATCCGGAAAAAGGTGTCGCCCAGTTTTCTGTTCTCCATCCTTGATTCGATTTCGGATCAGAATACCAATAGCTAGAAGGATCACGCGAAAGTTGCATCCAAATAATTTCTACAGGCTGCTGGGTATGTTTTTTAATGCTGTAGTCTAAAACCATCATTTGTTCTAAATCACAGTTGTTTGGGTCACAGCCTATAAAAATTTTGATTGTTTTGAGACTCATTTTTATCAATTATTTTGTGATATGATAATGTATATTAAAACAAAGACTATATAAAAACAAAGACTACATAAGATTTACTATGTTTTTTATTTATTCTATTATAATTAAAACTTAAATAAAATAATCGAATTTATTTCAATGACTTCTTTGGTTTTTAAATAAATTACAATAACTTATGTGTATTATATTGTTATATAATTACGAAAAAAATTTAAAATTATAGTTTTTTATCACACTTTTATCTATGATTTTAAACTTAAATTGGTAGAAAATTAAAAGGATTCTTAATGTTGACAGTTTTTGGTTTTCATACAGATGATAAACTATATACGAAGCATGCTCAAATTTTAGCTGAATCAGCAAAAAAATTTAATATTCATATTCTATTAAAGCAATTTTCAAAAGATGACTGGCAAACCATTATTGCATTTAAGCCTGTGTTTATTTCGCAAATGCGTCGTGAAACTCATGGCCCACTTTTATTTGTTGATGCTGATGCTATAATTCTTGAGGATATCCGGCCATACTTCAATGCAATTGAAGAAGATATTGCAGTACATTACATAGATAATAAGCGTTTAATTAGTAGTACTATTTTTATAAATGACACTAAAAATGCACATTCTCTGATGGATGAATGGGAGAAGCGTATGTTGCAAAATCCAACTATTTGGGATCAGATTATTTTACAAAACTTGGTTGATGAGTGGCATGATGCAGGCCTTATTACATTAAAAAAGCTACCACCAAACTATACATTTATTTTTGATACATCTCGTAATTTATATGGGGATAAGATTCAACCTAGTATTGAACAATTACAAGCAAGTAGAGATAAGCGTTGGATACAGAAATATGAGCAAAGAAATTCAATTTATCAATGGATAATGCGTTCTTCTCTACTGTCAAAAAGTACTAAAAAGATTGTTAAACGACATAATGAAGTTAATGCACGAACAACAAAGTTAGGAATCGATATTAAGTTAACTTTAAGTGATTTAATTGAATAATTAAAATTTATTGATAAATATTACTTTCATCAATTATTTTCCTAAACCTCTTATACCCCCACAAATACTGTTCTGGAGCGACATTAATCATTCGCTCCATTTCTTTATTTAAGGTATCAACCGACAGTCGTAAATCTTTAGATAAAATATCATTTGATAATTTAGTCACGTAAATATCATAGCCGGATAAATCATTACGTCTGAGACAGCTTAAACCTACGACTGAACATTGTGTTTTAGCTGCCAGTTTGGAAAGAAGCGTAGAGGACAGCGCATTTTGACCATAAAAATAAGAATAGATTCCACCAGATTCTTTAGGAACATGATCCGGCAAAATTGCAGAAAAACCACCCTGTTTTAAATACTTAAACACAGCACGTACACCAGAGTCATCGGTTGGAACCAGTGTCGCATTCAGGCGTTGCCGAGCTTCCAGCATAAAACGATCGACATCTTGATTCTTACTAGGCTTATACATAATCACAGGGGCGGTGTGTTGATTCACCCAGACATTCAACAGCTCCCAAGTGCCAAAATGAGGCACCACAGCCAAGCAGCCCTGAGGATTTTGTAAAGCCTGAAGGAAAATGTCTTCGCCATGCACATCTCGAATTAAAGACAGCGCATATTCAGAAGATGAACCCCAAATTTTGACTGATTCTGCATACGTCATGCACTGACTTTTGAGGCTGTGTTTGGTCAAATCAGCCCGTTCAACTTCAGAAAGTTCAGGATAAGCAGAGGCCAGATTAATCTCAGTCACTCGGCGTGCAGAAGAATGACTGAGATACAAAAGAGACCCAGCCAGTTGCGCAAGATTTTGAATGAATCTTAATGGAAGCTTGGAGAAATTTTTGAGTAGGGTGTACATGGTATCCAGATGGTCAGATTATAGGTCTTTGTCCGGATTGCCCTTCAGCACCATATATATCAAACCTACAAAAATCAGCAGGGCGCCTAAAATACTGCTCAGGCAAAAATACACAATACGGTCATTGGTATCGAGGTTGAACAGGTTGTTGGCAAGGATATAGCGCATGAACAGCCATTGAACCACTGAAAATACAATAAGCATAATGCTGCGATTACGAACTGCAGGACGCATAGCCATTGCTAATTACCTTAGATTGAAAACTGTCGCTATTATGCCACTGTTCCAGATGCGACTCAATCTTACAAAAAAGCCCCGCACGAGGCAGGGCTTTTTCACTTAAAACGTCAAGAAATTATTCTTGAGATTCAGCTTTTGGTTTTTCACGTAAGCGAATACCAAGGTCACGCAGTTGGTTTGATTCAACTGGTGCTGGCGCTTGAGTCAATGGACATTCAGCAGTCTTGGTTTTCGGGAACGCAATCACGTCACGAATTGAAGAACCGCCAGTCATGAGCATCACAAGACGGTCAAGACCAAATGCCAAACCACCATGCGGAGGAGCACCGTAACGTAATGCATTTAACAAGAAGCTGAATTTCTCTTCTGCTTCTTCTTCACCAATGCCAAGCGCTTCAAAGATCGCTTTTTGCATTTCAAGGTTATGGATACGCAGTGAACCACCACCGATTTCAGTACCGTTCAATACCATATCGTAAGCCACAGAAAGCGCAGCGCCTGGGTTGTTCTTCACTTCTTCTACGCTAGATTTAGGCAGCGTGAATGGGTGATGCACAGATGTCCATTTACCATCATCAGTTTCTTCGAACATTGGGAAATCAACAACCCAAAGTGGCGCCCACTCGCAAGTTGCAAGTTTCATGTCATGACCGATCTTCACACGAAGCGCGCCCATGGCATCGTTTACAACTTTCGCTTTGTCTGCACCGAAGAATACGATGTCGCCATTTTCAGCGCCAACACGTTTCAATAGATCAAGCACGATTGGCTCGATGAATTTCACGATTGGAGATTGAAGACCTTCGATACCTTTTTCAAGTTCGTTGACTTTGATGTAAGCCAAACCGCGTGCACCGTAGATGCCTACAAACTTCGTATATTCATCAATCGCGCTACGTGGAAGTGAACCAGCACCCGGTACGCGAAGCGCAACGATACGGCCTTTAGGATCTTTTGCAGGACCTGCGAATACTTTGAACTCAACGTCTTGCATCAAGTCTGCAACGTCAACCAGTTTCAAAGGAATACGCATATCTGGTTTGTCAGATGCATAGTCACGCATTGCATCGTTATAGGTCATGCGTGGGAATTTATCAAACTCTACGTTTAGAAGTTCTTTGAACATCTTCACAGTTAAAGTTTCCATTAAATCCATGATGTCATCGTCACTCATGAACGATGTTTCAACGTCGATTTGGGTGAATTCAGGCTGACGATCCGCACGTAAGTCTTCATCACGGAAACATTTAGCGATTTGGTAGTAACGATCAATACCGCCCACCATCAACAACTGTTTGAACAGCTGTGGAGATTGTGGCAGTGCATAGAAGCTACCATTAGATACACGGCTTGGAACTAGATAGTCACGTGCACCTTCAGGAGTCGCACGAGTTAAGATCGGAGTTTCAACGTCTAGGAAGCCATTGTCTTCGAAGTAGTTACGAATCAGGTTGGTTAACTTAGAACGGAAGCGTAAACGATCTAGCATTTCTGGACGACGGATATCCAGGAAACGGTATTTCAAACGGATTTCTTCAGAAATATTGGTGTTTTCGTCATTCAAAGGGAATGGCGGAGTTTCAGACTGAGCAAGAACTTCAATTTCTTTACCCAAGACTTCGATTTGACCGCTCACCATATTGGCATTTTCTGTGCCTTCATAACGGCGACGTACACGGCCTGTAATTTTTAATACAAATTCTGAACGTACTTTATCAGCAGTTGCGAATGCTTCAGGAGTATCTGGGTCAATAACCACTTGAACAAGACCATCACGGTCACGCATGTCAAGGAAGATTACACCACCGTGGTCACGGCGACGGTGTACCCAACCGCATAATGTTACGGTTTGGTCAATTTGAGCTTCGGTTAAAGAACCGCAGTAATGAGTTCGCATCATAGCGTTAGAAATCCAACTATATGGGTTAAGGTCAGCGAATACGTAAACAGCGTACCGCTTTGAGTAAAGGTAGGATTATGCCTCTTTGGGCATGTTGTCACAAGAACTTGGGTCAAAAACAATATCATTTTAAAGTGAATAGGCGCAAAGCCAGTGCTTTGTTTAACCCATCCTGCGATCTCTGTCTAAAAATAAAAACAATAAACAGCCCAGACTGAAGGTGATCAAAAAGCCTTGACTAAATTCATTGATAGAGCGACCAGTAAAATAATAGAGGTCCGATTGCCAGACTTCCGTAGAAATATAGCGCGCATAATCCCAGACCGAAAATAGGCCGGTAAATATAGAAAAGAGCAATAAGCCCCAGGCGAAAGACTTGATTCTTAGGCTGACTGCAAGATATTGCTGATGAGTTTTATAGTAATGCAGGCTCATCCACAAGATAAGAGGCAAGACAATCACTGAGGTACCAATCTGTAAAATCCGGTGCAGCGGATAACTTTGTCCAAACAACTGAAAATGTTGGGCTAAGACGTCATGGAAGGCAAAAGTTCGAAAATCGACGTGAGTCAGTCCATCCCAGATTAAATGGGTGGCTGTACCAATGATGAGTGCAAGACACATCACCAGGATGAATTTTAGTGCTGAAAGGATATTGTGAATCTTTAAATCATGCTGAATACCGATGAAACGGTAAATCACGGGCCGGTAAATTAGGTACCAGACTGCGCAAAAAGCCAGACCAATCCAGAGATCCGGATGAATCAACGAAGACCATAAATGGGTAATATTAGAATTAGTATGAGTAAACAGACGATGTAGATCGGGAACCATGCTCCCAATGGCCAGCGCAGCAACAGGGAGTCTATTCCCAGTCAAATATGAAATAGGGGGAGCAAGCACAGCATGCGACAAGGTAAAAGGCATAAAAATGATGTTTTAATGTAATCAAAAATATTCAAAGGACATTCTATTGACATCCTCTCCTTCTTAAAAGAGGGAGATTCCTACTTCTAGACGCTTATGCCCAAGCGCAAGAATGTTCAGGGCAGAATTTAAATCCCGCTGCCAGGCTGTACCGCAGTTCTGGCATGTCCATTCTCTCATTCCAAGATCAACCCTACCTTTCGGACTACTGCTTGATATTTGCTTACAGCACGAGCAGATCTGGGTGGTATAGGACTCATTGACTTCTTCAAACAATACGCTTGCGTTCTCGCATTTATACTTGAGCATTGTTTTGAGTGCTGAAAATCCTGTATCCAGGACCGACTTCGCCATCCTGGTTTTGAGCAGTTTCTTCGCACTCAAGTCACCTACAACAATCAGTGCATTCTCCCTCACCAGTTGGGTGCTGGCCTTGTGCAAATGGTCTTTACGACAGTTTGCAATTTTGGCGTGTAATGCACGGACACGCTTTTTATTTCTCGCTCGTTGAGCAATTCCTAGTTTCTGTTCATATTTTCGATAGAACTTGGGATTGGAAATGATAGTTCCATCCGAACAGGTCGCAATATCTTTTAAGCCAAGATCAATACCAATCGCTTTGGTAGTGGTGGGTTTCTCAGCTTTAGGGCTATCCACCACCAGGCAGACATACCAGCGCCCGCGAGCATCCTCAACGAATGCGCCTGTTTTAATGCTGTATTGGCTTAATCCGTAGCTGTCCCATAGCTTGAATTGGTGCTTACCGTATTGAACAGATCCATCAGCAGATTTGATGGCTACTTTTTTAAAGGGTATCCAACCAAGAGAGCGCCTTGCTGATTTCTTGTTACTTACACGCCATTTTAGCTTTGCTTTTTTGAATTGCTTGCGTCTTGTTACTAATTCTTCTGTCACAGCCTGAATGGTTTGACTATGTAGGCTGCATTCTTTAGATGCGCCTTTTGTGTATTTCGATACATCGTAAGCTGATAGAAATTCACCTTTTCTTTTTAAATGTTTGAACCCTAAATCATTGACATAATTCCAGACAAAGTTCACCTCAGATGCTAATTGGTCTAGCACCTTGCAATGTTTGTCTTTTATTCGTAATTTAAGTGTTTTCATGGGCTTATATTAGCTCATGTTAAATTAAAAGTGTGAATTTAAAAAAAATCCAACGACATTTTATGTCGTGTCACTTATATCTCTGTCATGAAGGACGGAGTTTTACGCTCCATTTGATAAAATATATCACTGAGTGTCGTAAAGGATTGCAAAAACAATGAAATGTTATATTATAACATTCATCCAGATTACTGAATTTGAGCTTCGGTCATGTCCTTCCCTAAGAATCTAATAACATTGTCAATTTTTGCTGTAGTTGCGCCTACAGTATTTGCAGAGCAATCCTCATCTTCTATCCCGGTTCAGACCATGGACACGATTCAGGTGCAAGCTCATCCATTGGTGCAGACTGCGGCGGATTTTGCGGTTGCGGATCAGGTCGTGGATCAGAAAGCGCTGTCTGAACGTGCCACTACCATTGGTGATGCCTTGGCAGATGAGCTTGGTGTTTATTCTAATCAATATGGTTCAGGCTCAAGCCGTCCGGTGATTCGTGGTCAAGATGGTCCACGCGTGAAAGTGTTGCAGCATGCTTCTGAAACAGCGGATGTATCCACTTTGTCTCCTGACCATGCTGTCACCGTTGATCCGATTCTGGCGAAACAGGTCGAAGTGATTCGCGGTCCATCTACATTGCTTTATGGTGCCGGTACAGTCGGTGGGTTGGTGAATGTCACTGATCAAAAAATCCCAACTCAAATGCCTGAAGGTGGTCTGGAAGGTACAGTCGGCCTGCGTTATAATTCAGGCAGTGATGAAAAACTGGCAAGTGCTGGTGTGACAGCGGGTATTGGTGAAAACTTTGCTTTGCGGGTAGAAGGCTCAAAGCGTAAAGCCAATGATTATATTGCGCCGGATTATGTAGTAGAAGAGCCGCATGGAGATCACTCACACTTTCATAAAGAACGTCGTGTGGGCAATACTTTTACTGAAGGGCAGACAGTCAATATTGGTGGAGCATGGATTCATGACCGTGGTTTTGTTGGATTGTCCTATAGTAACCGTCAGGATCAATATGGCTTGCCGGGACATAGTCATGAATATCATGGTTGTGGGCCTGATGAGAATGATCGCAATCAATTGGCATGTCCTCCACATGATGATGGTACTGAAGAAGGCGAACATGCGCATGGCGGACCGTGGGTCGATTTAGAGTCACATCGTTATGATCTGCGTACCGAACTGAATAACCCTTTTGCCGGTGTAGAAAAACTACGTGCACATGCCAGTTTTACTGACTATGAACATGATGAACTGGAAGAAAATGAAATCATCAGTAACTTTAAAAGTAAGGGTTATGATAGTCGTCTAGAGTTGGTACATGTGCCAGTTGCAGGTTGGGAAGGTGTAGTTGGAGCGCAATATAGCCAACAAAAGATTGATCTTTCAGGTCAATTAGAGCCACATGATGACCATTTCCATGAGGCTGTCGTGATGCCTGATACCAAAACTGAAAAATACAGTTTATTTGGGTTAGAGCATAAGCAACTTGGCGATGTGCATGTTGAGTTGGGCGCACGCGTTGAGCATCAAAAAGTGGATGTCGACTCTCGTCGTAAAAAAGATTATTCCGATACAGGTGTATCTGCATCCACGGCTGCCAATTGGGAATTTACACCAAACTATAAGCTTTCTGTAGTGGGTTCACATCAACAACGTTTGCCACTTGCTCAGGAACTCTATGCAGACGGGATTCACTTCGCAACCAATACTTATGAGCGAGGGAATGAAGATCTGGATGTCGAGAAATCAAATAATCTTGAATTAGGTCTGCATTATGAAGGCGATAAATTGGATTATCACGTGCATGTCTATCACAACTGGTTTGATAATTATATTTATGGTTCAACGACTGATAGTGAAGGTGACTTCCGCTTGGTCGACTATACCCAAGACAAAGCCAGATTCTATGGTACAGAAGCACAAGCCGGGTATCAGATCAATGATATGTATAAGCTCAGCGTCTTTGGGGACTATGTACGTGGCAAGATTGAAGCTGAGAATGCACCACGTGTACCTGCAGGTCGCTTAGGCACTAAAGTCGAAGCAGACTTTGCCAATGGCTGGTCAGGTTTGGCTGAGTATTATCATGTCTTTAATCAGGACAAAATCGCCAGCTATGAAGATGAAACCCAAGGCTACAATATGGTGAATGTTGGCCTGAGTTATGCCAATAACCTTGCAGATAACAATGCTTATCGTGTTTATTTCAAGGCCAATAACCTGCTTGATGATCAGGTGTATTCACATACTTCCTTCCTGTCGAATATTCCGCAAGTCGGCCGCAACTTTACCGTCGGCGTGCAGTATGATTTCTAACAGGTCTACTGAAATAATCGATCAAATCATCTAGATCTCACTGAAATCTACTTGAAAAATCATAAGATAAAACCTAGCCTGAGTATATTGGGTTAGGTTTTTTCTTATGCGTATCTTTCAACGAATTCACAATAAATTGAACTGGTCGAATCGCCGTTATGCGACTTTGATCATTAGTATGCTGGCCGTGGGTTATCTGGCTTCGGCGATCTACCACACGTATAAGCCTTTGCCGGAAGGTCTGAATTACACGGGCAAGTTGCGTCATGCCGAAGTCAAATTTCTAGCCGATCAGACTTATCTGGATGCCGAAGGAAAACAGCATTTAGATCATCGCATTTTTAATGAAATGCTGAAAATGATTGAAGAAGCCAAATCACTGATTGTGCTGGACATGTTTTTATTTAATCAGCAAACCGGTGCATCTACGCAGCAGCATCAGGCACTGAGTCAACAGCTGAGTGATGCTTTAATCAGTAAGCGTCTGCTGCAGCCTGAGGTGGAAATCAAGTTTATTACCGATCCGATCAATTCAGTTTATGGCGGGATTAGATCCGAGCAGTATCGGGAATTACGTCAGCACGGCATCGATGTCATTGAAACCAATCTGACGCCGTTGCGGGCTTCCAATCCAAGCTGGTCAGGCTTCTGGTATATCTGTTGCCAGGGCATTGGCAATAATCCGGAAACAGGCTGGTTGCCGAATCCATTTGGAACAGAAAAAATTACTCTGCGCAGTTATTTTGATTTATTTAACTTTAAAGCCAATCATCGCAAAACCATGGTGGTGGATACCGATCAAGGCTGGAAAGCACTGGTCACGTCCATGAACCCGCATGATGGCAGTTCGCGGCATTCCAATATTGGCTTATTGGTCTGGGGCAGCACAGCCGTCGATATTCTGAAAACAGAACTGTCTGTGGGCAGGATGTCACAAGCGAATATGCCAGCCATTGTCGCCGGAGATTTTCAGGCAGACAGCAGCCAGCCACAAGCTCAGGTGCTGACTGAAAAAGCCATTTATGATGCAATTCTGAATCTGATTCAGACGGCGAAAGTCAATGAGCAGATTGATCTGGCGATGTTTTATCTGTCTGAGCGCAAAATTATCAAAAGTCTGATCGCGGCCCATGAACGTGGTGTCAAAGTCCGGATTTTACTCGACCCAAATAAAGATGCTTTTGGCCGTGAAAAGAATGGAATTCCAAACCGGCAGGTGGCTTCAGAATTGCACGAGGCAGGTATCGAGGTGCGCTGGTGTCGTACTCAGGGTGAGCAATGTCATAGCAAAATACTAATGAAGCGCAGCGCTCAGCAAGCTGAAATGATTTTAGGTTCGGCCAATTTTACGGTGCGCAATTTGAAAAACTATAATCTAGAAACCAATATGCGCGTGGTCGGTCAACCTCAGGCTGAAGTTTTCAGGGAGGCCCAGCAATATTTTGAGGGGGCATGGTCAAATCTGAATGGCCGTTCTATGAGTGTGGACTACACGCAATATGCAGAAAACTCATTCTTTAAATATTGGCTGTATCGCTTTATGGAATGGAGCGGCTGGTCAACGTTTTGATTTTAAATCCCTCCTGACTTCTCTTTTTTTAAAGGGAGGAAAGTCCCTCTTTGAAAAAGAGGGATTTAGGGAGATTTTTTATGATCAGCTTTTTGATTCTGGATTCGGTGGAACCAGCTGATCCAGCTCTTTATCCGTTAATTCATCCAGCTCAGAAATATCGGTTTTAATTTTCCATTGGGTTTCATCATCGACTGGATTTGGCAGACGCGCTTCTAACCAGTCACAAACCACATCTGGCGGGAAATCTGCGTGATTACACTGGATTACCCAAGACAGGAAATCTTTGGCTACACCATTCATATATGGCGGTGGCGAAACTGGAAGAAACTGAGTTGGGAGACGTTCATTTTTAGAAATATAATTCAGGACATGACCTAGTTCTTGCACAGTTTGCCAAGCCAGCGGATGATCTACATTGATCTGGAACTTAAACCACCATGCCTGTTTGCCATCTGAACCATAGCTATCAATCCGTTCTTTCTGAACACTTGGTACTTTAGAAAAATATTCATGTAAACGATCGAAATTTAAATCAGACACAGTATTCAACTCGAAACATTAAAAAAAGCAATTTTAGCATAAAGCAGCAGCCTGCCGACGTGCCTGTCAGATTGAAAATAGGCAAGCGCATTACAAAAAATTGCAGCTCCAACGAGCTTATCCATATTTTCTGCATCTATTTTGTTTAAAATATAAGCAGATTATTCGGAGGAAGCTCAAATGAGAATCGTACTATCGAGTGCAATATTCGCTGCTTTGCTATTGGGGGCTTCTGCACAGACGATGGCTGGCAATGCCTGGGTGGGTTATGGTGGTGTAGACCGATCTGTACCGAATTATCGCAGCGCACCACGATCTTATGATCCACCACGGCAGCATTATCCGCAACGTCCACTGCCACCGCGACCACATTACCCGCAACGACCACCACATTGGGGTTATCCGCCTGCGCAGAGTCAAAGTGGATTAAATATTCAGTATCAGGCACCGACCACCATTTATCAAAATTCGAATAGTTATAGCTGGGTCAATGGTGATCCGAATGTTGCCCGGATTGAAAGTTCGAGATATACGGTAATTACCGATTGGCAGCGTTTAGGACTACCAGCACCGCCACGTGGCAGCTACTGGATTTATGAAAACGGACGCTATGTACTGATGCCGAATCGTTAAACTGCTTTAAATTCTGAACGAATAATTCAGTAATAAGCGTAAATAACTAAAAAGACCAAAATAGTTCCCTCTCCTGTGAGGAGATGAGATACCGTCTTGGTAGTCAATCAGGTTTTGAGATTATTCGACCAATAAATAATCTCTTTGATAGGCAGTCTGATGTTTTAAAACGCCATAAC